>JAGGDZ010000089.1 GCA_024648655.1 Chloroflexota bacterium
GCGGATGGCAGGTGGCTGGGGCAATGTGCAGCATTGGCGGTGTCGCGCTGGCGTCATTTGACCCGCGTAGGTTGTCGAATGACGGTCGGATGATTGGTCTGGGCGTGTTATTCGCTGTCGCGACGATGCTTGGGATTGGGGTGCTCAGCTACGCAATCGGCATCTTGTCTCGTGAACTCGGATGGTTTCTGCCGGCTTACATCAGCCGCACTATGACGCTGGTACTATTCGTCCCCCTTACTGCCGCGTTGCGCCAGTGGAACCTGAGAGGAGTTACGATTCCGCTTGCGCTTGGAGTTACGCTTGCGGGAATCGTCGAGATGGGCGGGATGTTCGCGTACACGCGCGGTGCGGAAGTTGGCGTCATATCGATAGTGGCAGCAGCGTCCATATCGTATCCCCTGATACCGATGCTCGGCGGCATCATCGTGTTCGGGGAACGTCTTGCCGCTAGCCAGTGGGTCGGTCTGAGCATTGCGCTATCCGGACTCTTAGTGCTGGCGATTGCCTCGTGATATACTCTGACGCGGCAAACGACGGTCCAATCCATATCCTTATCAAGGGCATTAGTAGAGGTGAATAATGGGACTTAAGAACAAGGTGTGCATTATAACGGGCGGCGGGAGCGGCATTGGACGGAGCGCCGCTCTGATGATGGCGGAGGCGGGCGCGAAGGTGGCGCTTGTGGGCAGGACAGCGTCCAAAGTTGAAGCGGTGCGGGATGAGATCGAAGCGGCGGGCGGCACGGCGATGGCGTTGGGCTTGGACGTAGGAGACCATGAGGGCGTGATGCGAATGGCGAAGGACGTTCTTGACGCCTACGGACAGATTGACGTGCTGGTGAACAATGCGGGACATAGCTCGCACCACAGGCGGCTGATGACGACTACGCCTGAGGAGCTTCAAGCCGTGCTGGAGTCGAACGTGTCCGGCAGCGTCTATTGCTCACAGGCGGTCGTGCCGCACATGAAAGAACGCGGCGAAGGCACTATCATCAATGTTTCGTCCCTGGCGGGCTTGAGCGGAAGCCTGCTCGCGGGTATGGCGTACAGCGCGGCGAAGGCGGGGGTAATAAACTTTACCCAGTTCCTAAACAACGAGCTGAAGAATACTGGCATCCGGTCAAGTGTCGTGATTCCCGGAGAGGTTGACACGCCCATACTGGACAACAGACCGATAGTGCCCTCGGATGATGCGAGGGATACGATGGTTACGGCGGAGGATGCTGCGGAAGCGATATTCTTGATTGCCAACCTGCCGCAGAGGGCTTGCATTCCCGAGCTGATTATACGTCCAACATACCAGAGAGATACATCGGCGGAAGCGGGAGCGGCGTAGTGTAGTCGAGCAGTGTTTTGGTTTGTCAGTCGAGCAGTATTAAATCGGAATTACAGTTGGGAGGATATGATGACTCAGCAGCAGATGCCGCCTTACATGGCAGCGCTACTCGCCAATGATCCTGAGATGGCAGAAATTCTAACGACGAATAGGGATTTCATCATTCAGGACGGGGCGCTTTCGGCAAAAGTGAAGACTCTGATGACGATGATGTGCGATGCGCTGCTGGCGCACGAGGACGGCGTGAAGGCTATAGCGGACAGGGCGCGCGGAATGGGCGCCACGGAAGAAGAGATCGCCGAAACAATTCGCGTGGCGTTCTGGATGGGCGGGTTGCCGGCGCTCGTAACGGGGATGAATGCGTTTAGAGAGGATTGATTTTGTCATTCTGAGCGAGTAGAGGAATTTGAAATCTCTATACGAACGACCTTCAGGTATTCTATCTTCCTCACTCCACTGCACTTCGTTCAGGGCGGCATTATCGTGTCAGCGCTTCCGGATTGACGCAGGACGGCATCGGCTCTCCACGCAGGGCAGCGATGATGTTGTCGGCGGACATCTGTCCCATGCGGCGGACGGTCTGTCGGCTTGCGCTTGCGATGTGCGGTGTAATGAGCAGGTTGTCGAGCGAGAGCAGGGGATCGTCGAAGGGGATTGGTTCCGGGTCGGTTACGTCTATCGCCGCACCTGCGATGGTTCGGCTTGACAGAGCGTCGCAGAGGTCTCTTGGGTTGACCGTTCGGCCGCGCGTTGTGTTTATCAGAAAGGCTGTGGGCTGCATCAGGTCGAGTTCGCGCTTGCCAATCATGTACTCGGTCTCCGGTGTTAGGGGCATATGCAGGCTGACGTAGTCTGATTCCGACAGTACGGCGTCCAAATTGTCGCGCCATTCTGCGCCAAGTTCCGCTTCGACTTCGGGCTTGCGCGTGCGAGAGTTATAGACAATTGTCATGTCGAAGGCACGGGCGCGGCGGGCGACTGCCGTGCCTATAAGTCCCATGCCGATTACCCCTAAGGTCGCGCCATGCACGTCGGTCCCGAGATAGGGTATCTGGTCGAAGACAGTCCACTCCCCTGCGCGAATTCTGCGTTCGCCATAAGAGATGTTACGGGCGAGCGTCAGAATCAGGCCGAATGTGAAATCGGCGCAGGATTCGTGCAGCACACCGGGTGTGTTGCCGATGAGAATGCCGTTGCGGGTTGCAGCAGGGATGTCGATGTTGTCCAAGCCGACGGCGCGGTTCGCGACTACCTTGAGATTCGCGGCATGGTCGAGCAGTTCTGCGTCGATAATGTCGGTTACTTCCGTGAGGAGCGCGTCGCACTCTTGCGCCTTTTCGAGCATTAGCGCGCGCGATGGCGGGGAGTTCTGCTGCCATACTTCGATGTCGTATATACCGTCTAGGTATGTGATGGCTTCGGGGATTATGTGGGATCGGGTGATGTATATCTTTTGGTCGGGCATGGTTCACCCCTGATGTAAGTTAGTCAGAATGTTAGTGCGTCAGTATATCAGCATGCATCGGAGTGGGTATTGTGGATGACGGCAGGTAGAGTGGGTGCTTGGGTTCGCCGGTCTTGTTCAAGCCGAGTTGGTACGGCTGCGTAACAGCTGATGCCATCCGAGTTATATGTCGAGATCTCTGCATGTATGCGCCGTTGTTTCCCCAAGCAAGTATAACTTTATCCGCTGCAACCAACGCTTCACTAATCCATTTGTCATTGTCTGTGCCTATCGGTTCCTCGGCGGCGCGCAGTTCCGCGAAGTATGGTGTTCTGAAGGCGAAGAGGTTTGCAGCTTCCATTATGCCAAAGTTCCATAGCTTGGCGAAACCGACACAGCGGCGGATTGTGGGGTCGTTGTGGGATTCGTCGGCAGTTCCGGGGTTCAGCATGATGAAGAGCAATCGGCGCGGCGAGCCGCTGATGCGCCGCCCCAGCAGATAGCGATACTTTCTGTCGTGGGAGAAGTGCGCCCAGCCGTCTTTCATGACGCTTCCATCTCGTCTAGCGTAAGGCGAATTTCGGCGATGACCTCAGGGTCGGCTTCCTCTTCGAGGGCATTATGGAGTGCGTCTGACGCTTCGCCGCCACCGATGCGCCCCAGCGCCCATGCTGCGTGCTGCCTGACGAGACTGCTGTCATGGAGAAGCGCTTTTGCCAGCGCAGGCACTGCTATAGGATCACCGATGTTGCCCAGGGCGACGCAGACGTTGCGCTGGAGACCGATGCGCTTGGCGCGCTTGATGGGGCTGCGACGGAAGCGGGCGCTGAATGCTGACTGGTCCAGTTCCAGCAGGGGTATGAGCGCGGGCGCGGCGAAGTCGTGTCTCTGTCGGAATGCCGGTTCGAGGCTGCCGATTGCCTTGCGATTGACGGGGCAAACGTCCTGGCAGATGTCGCAGCCGAATATCCAGTCGCCGACAAGTGGTCGAAGTTCGCGCGGAATCGCGCCGCGAAGTTCGATGGTCAGGTAGGAGATACAACGCTTGTTGTCGATGACGTATGGGGCGACGATTGCGCCGGTGGGGCAGGCAGGGATGCAGAGGGAACACTGCCCGCAGGTTTTCTTCAGTGGCGTGTCGGGTTCTAAGAGGATGTCTGTAATCACTTGTGCCAGAAAGACCCATGAGCCGTGACTTTGCGTGAGGATGTTGGTGTTCTTGCCGAACCACCCGATGCCGGCTCGGGCGGCGGCGGCTCGGTCGTTCATGGGACCGTCGTCAACAAAGATGCGAGTTTTGACAGGACGTCCGATCGTTTCCGGCAGCTTAGAAGCGAATTCGCGCAGACGTTTCTTGATGACATCGTGATAGTCGTCGCCCCAGGCATAGCGGGCGATTTTCCCGCGGATATCGCCGTGGATATCGCTGTGTATATCGCCGTGGATATCGCCGTGGATATCGCCGCGGATATCGCTCCTCGGCTGTGCGGCGGGTTGATGCGGCTCACCGGTGTTGTAGCTGAGGGCGAGCGAAATGACCGATTGCGCTCCTTCGAGGAGAGCTTGCGGGCGATTGGCGCGATGGACACGTTCCTCGGTGTACCATGAATAGCCGTCCATGTGACCGTCTCGGATGCGTTTCAGGGCGGCTGCTTCGTCACGAGTGAAGGCGTCGGCGGTGGTAAAGCGCACGATGTCGAAGCCGGAATCAATGCCGAGCTGCCTAATAGACTGCCTCAGGTCGTTTTCTGACTTCTTCACACTATTACCATATTCAATGCTTCTTGGTATAATAGCATCGTGTTTCACAATAAAATAATTGACGCTGCAACGTTGACCGCCGTTGTCGCAGCATTATAACATCACTTCTAATGGCGAGCGGGCAGCGTTGAATTGGAGCGGCTGATGCTAAAAGCCGTACAGATTTCCTTGATTTAAGCGGCGTCTCTTTGTTATATTCAGACAATCCATATTTTTGAGGGGGTCGTATCTTGGCAACACCGCGCATCAAAGAATTACGACGAGTCTATGGATTCGATGAAGTCGCAATCGTGCCGGGAGAGGTAACCGTAAATCCCGAATTGGTCAGCACCGACTTTCCGATTGACGGCATTACACTGAAGACTCCGGTGCTTGCGTCGGCAATGGACGCGGTTGGTTCGCCGAAGTTCGCGGGAGAGATGAGCGAGCTGGGCGGTCTAGGGGTGATGAACCTAGAGGGTGTACAGGCGAGGTATGACGATCCGGATGAGATTCTCAACCAGATTGTGACCACGCCGCAGGACGAGGTTACGGGTCTGCTGCAAAAGCTCTACTCCGCCCCCGTACGGCACGAGCTTGTGGGGGAGCGAGTAGAAGAAGTGAAGAGAAACGGCGCCGCGTGCGCCGTTTCCGTTACACCGGCTAAGACCAAGGAGCTTGCGCCTGTCGCAGCAGAGGCGGGCGCGGACATGATCGTGGTGCAGTCCACGGTTACTACCGCGAGGCACATCTCGAATAGCGCGCGCGGGCTGCGTTTCCCTGAATTGCTGGAAATGCTCAATGTGCCCGTAATCGTGGGCAACTGCGTGGGATACGATGTGGCGCTGGAACTGATGGAGACGGGAATACACGGCGTGTTGGTGGGAGTGGGACCGGGTGCAGCCTGCACAACGCGCGAGGTTACGGGCGTGGGAGTGCCGCAGGTAAGCGCTACAATAGACTGCGCTGCTGCCAGAGATGAATTCTACGACCGGACGGGGCGATATGTGCCGATAATCACCGATGGCGGCATACGGACGGGCGGCGACCTGTGCAAGGCGTTCGCGTGCGGCGCAGATGCCGTGATGCTTGGGACGCCTCTTGCTCAGTCAGAGGAAGCCCCGGGCAAGGGCTACAACTGGGGCATGGCTAATCCGCATCCTGCACTGCCGAGAGGTACGCGGGTGAAAGTTGGCATCAACGGCAGTCTTGAAGAAATTCTGTATGGGCCCACTTCGGTTACGGACGGGACCCAGAATCTGATGGGCGCGTTGCAGGTGTGCATGGGGATGATTGGAGCGCAGACGATACAAGAGATGCATGAAGCCGAGGTGGTGGTTGCGCCATCAATCAAGACTGAAGGGAAGCACTATCAGTTAGGTATGGAGTAAGTGGCGGAAATTCACATCGATATACAGGATTGAATGGTGAAAGAGGCGACATCAACCGTCGCCTCTTTCACTTGGTCGAAACAATTACGCAGCGGGGAAGACCCAGCAGGTCGGCGGAGTATGCGATGTCTGCGTTGGGGAACTGTGCCCTCGCCATTTCAGTTGTCGCCGCGGTCTGCTCAGGGGAAATCTCGATAAGAATGCTGCCGCCTGCATTCAGTTTCGCCGGGGCTTGCTCCAGCAGTCGGTTGATGACTTCCAAGCCTTCATTGCCGCCGTCAAGAGCGAGGGGCGGTTCGCTACGGACTTCCGGGGCTAACTGTGGCAGCAGGTCGCTACTGATGTAGGGCGGGTTGGAGACTATCAGGTCAACCGGCAGGGAAAGCGGCGCAAGCAGGTCACCTTTGAGGAGCGTGATTCTGTCAGCAACTCCGTGCTTGCAGCGGTTGAGGTTCGCTATTTCCAGCGCTTCTGTGGAGCAGTCCGTTGCGTACACCTGAGCGCTTGGCAGATTAACGGCGACGGATACGGCGATTGCGCCGCTGCCCGTGCCGATGTCGGCGACCGATATGTTTGCTTCACTGTCCTCAACGGCGAATCTCAGCGCTTCGTCAACGAGTAACTCCGTTTCCTGCCGGGGAATAAGGACGGCCGGCGTTACGCAAAAGTCCAAGCCGTAGAATTCTCGCTGTCCAGTGATGTAGGCAAGTGGCTCGTGGCTGATTCGGCGCTCAGCGAGTGATAGAGCGCATTCTATGTTCTGGGCGCTTACGGTTTCGCCGAGGCAGGCATAGAAGCGGGCACGGTCGTACCTGAGGATGTGCCTCAGCAGGACTTCGGCTTCGAGAGTGCTGTCCGAGATGCTATGCCCTTCCAATGTCTCAGATATGCGGAGAGCAACTTGCCGGAGGGTTAAGGGAATTGGCGGGTCGTTCTGTATTTCATCACCCCCCATCCTGAATTCACCCGTCGAGGGTATTCAGGCCCGTCGAGGCTTATCAGGGGTAGGTACGTGTTCTTGAGAGTTTGACAGTTTTTAGTCAGACTGCTGGCATTAGGACAAAACTTTCATTGAGAGCGTCTGAAGCACGTGATCAAACACCTTATACCTACTCTTATCAGCCCTCGATGAGGGAAGGGTTCCGGCGATCAGGCGCTGCCTGCCAGGGCTTCCGCCTGCTCCTGCTGAACCAAGGCGTCGATAAACTGGTCGATGTCGCCGTCGAGGATGCTTTCCAGATTGTAGCTGGAGATGTTGACGCGGTGGTCGGTTACGCGACCTTGAGGGAAGTTGTATGTGCGGACGCGCTGCGAGCGGTCGCCGCTGCCGACTTGGGAGCGGCGATTGGCTGATATTTCTTGATGCTGGCGCTCTATCTCACGTGCAAAGAGGCGCGAGCGCAGGACGGACATAGCCTTTTCACGGTTTTTGAGCTGGGAGCGCTCGTCCTGGCAAGTGGCTACGATGCCGGTCGGCACGTGAGTGATACGAACGGCAGTCTCGACTTTCTGCACGTTCTGGCCGCCATGTCCGCCGGCGCGGAAGATGTCGATGTCGAGGTCTTCAGGCTTGATGTCGATGTCCACTTCTTCGGCTTCAGGGAGTACGGCGACGGTAGCGGCAGATGTGTGAATGCGCCCGCTGGACTCGGTTACGGGGACGCGCTGCACCCGATGACCGCCGCTCTCGTGTTTGAGGCGGCTGTATGCGCCGTTGCCGCGCAATTCGAAGACGATTTCCTTGATGGCGCCGAGTCCTGTCTGGTTGATGTCGATAACCTCGGTCTGCCAGCCGTTGCGCTGGGCGAAGCGGGTGTACATGCGATAAAGGTCGGACGCGAACAGTCCTGCCTCGTCGCCGCCCGTGCCTGCACGAATCTCCAGGATAACGTTCTTTTCGTCGTTTGGGTCCTTGGGGATAAGTTCGATGCGGAGGCCTGCTTCGATGCGCTCGATGTCAGCCTGCAATTCCGCCTCTTCTTCTCTGGCGAGAGCGATCATTTCGGCTTCGGACTCTTCGCGAATAAGGGCGCGAACGTCATCGAGCTGAGTCTGCGCGTTGCGGAATTCGCGTGAAAGCTCCACGATTGTTCTTATGCCTGCCTGCTCTTTGGCGAGGACCTGGATGTGGGCGTAGTCAACCGAGACTTCGGGGTCAGCCATGAGGCTATCGAGTTCGTCGTAGCGGCGCTCTATGGCTTCAAGTCTTTCTTGCATGGTCATTGGGCGTGCTCGCAGTCAGTTCAATGTGTTGTTCGACGTCAAGTATATCAGACGCCGCAATGGGGATTGCGTAGTTCGAGAGAAAAGCTAGGACAGTGCCTTATACGAGGCGCTGTGTCAGATGCGCGGCCAGCTCCGCTGTCGGCACTACGTACTCCTCGCCGGCATCCAGGTCGCGGAATTTGATGTGGTCGCGCTCTATGTCCTCCGGAAGCGGTAACACTGCGAACTTGAATCCCTTGCGTGAAGCATACCGCAGTTGCCTGCCGAGGCGGGCCTGCTCAAAGAATACTTCGGTATTGACATCCGCCGCGCGAAGGGCGCTGGCTAATTCAATCGCGGTTACCAACAGGCTATCGTCGGGAGTGGTTACGAGGACTTGTGCAACTGAGGCACTACCCGTCTCCACTATGCCCGCCTGCAGCAGCTGCGAGAATAGACGCGTAAGGCCAATGGATATGCCTACGCCGGGCATCGCTTTGCGAATGAAGTAGCTGGCAAGGTCGTCGTATCGTCCGCCGGAACAGATGCTGCCAAGTTGGGGGTGGTCATCAAGGCGGGTTTCGTAAATGGTGCCGGTGTAGTAGTCCAGTCCGCGCACTATTCCGATATCCGCGGAGATGTTTTCGTCCGAAATGCCGAATGCGCCGGCGTACTCAAAAACGGCATCCAGCTCGCCAACGCCTGTGCGGAAGCGCTCGCCGCCGTCAGTGGAATTGAGGGAGTGTAGTACGTCCGCCGGGTTGCCACTCAGCTGAACCAGCGCGAGGATGTCGTCCTGCGTGGCTTTGCCGTTGGGCAGGCTTTCGAGAGTTCGGAGCAGGGGACCTGTGCCCTGTCGCTCGATTTTGTCGGCGTCGCGCAGAATTGCCGAGGCTTCGCTCTCATCGAACCCCAAATGTTCCAGATAGCCGGTCAGAATCTTGCGATTGCTGATGCGGATGGTGAAGTCTCCGATGTCGAGGCTGTTGAAAACGGTAGATATAACGGCCGGGATTTCTGCGTCTGCCATGAGGCTTAATTTACCGTCGCCCACGATGTCGATGTCGCACTGGGTGAACTCGCGGAATCTGCCATGTTGAGGTCTTTCGCCACGCCATACCTTCTGAATCTGGTAGCGGCGGAAGGGGAAGACCAGATTGTTGTTGTGCTGAGCGACGTATCTTGCAAGCGGCACGGTAAGGTCGAAGTGCAGAGAGTAGTCGCGGGCGTCTTCCCCGGACTGAGGGTGAAGTCCGGTGAGGCTGTATATCTGGCGCTCGGTTTCCTCGCCGCCCTTCGCCGTGAGTATGGCGTTGCGCTCTACCGCCGGCGTTTCGATTGGGGAAAAGCCGAAGCGCTCAAATGAGGCACGAATCCGATCGAGCATATTTTGCTCGACGAGGCGCTCGGCAGGCGTCCACTCCGGGAAGCCGCTAATTGGCGAGGGGGTTACCCTGTTAATGCGATCAGCGCACATTCGTGTTGACGCTCCTTCGCAGAAAGAAGTTTGACCTTGTACATTGCGAATGAATGCGAATGAATTGTAACACAGAGTCCGGTATCTTCAGGCGGCAAGCCGGACAATAATGAGCGCATTCGCTTTACCGATACGGTACGTGTGTGCTCTAATGCTTATTGTCATTAGCAGGGACATACTGTTACCGTGCCGCTTGTGGTGTCTAGGTAAAGGCATTGCCGTTGAACTCAAATCACATACGCACAAATTCATGACTCTGTTCGTTGGAAATATGAGAGTGCGTTCTTCCATACAAGACGCGACAAGACGCGACAAGACGCGCTGCCCGTCCATTGGGCGAGGGAGCGACATTTAGTTGAGTAGTTCCGACGAAGAGATACGCCGCCCCGCAGGACTGATTCCCAGCGGATTCGCGCTACTTCTGGCAACGATGTGGGGTGGCAACAACGTCAGCCTTAAGGCGTCCCTTGTCCTCGGAGAGCCTATGCAGGTCGGGTGGATGCGGTTCGTGCTGGGTGGAGCCGTAACACTAGCTTACATGCTTGTGAGGCGAGAATCGTTGTCGGTATCCCGAGACGAAGTCAAACCTCTCCTTACGCTTGGCGCACTATTCTCCGTGCAGCTCATCATAATGAATGTGGGACAAGACCTTACGTCCGCAGGACACGGCGTGGCGCTGAACTCTACGTTGCCTATATGGACGGCGACGCTTGCCAGGTTCTTCATTCCGTCGGACAGGCTTACGCTCTGGAAGGGATTCGCGCTGTTTCTATCATACGCGGGCGTGCTCGTGGTCGTGTTGGGGGATACGGGTGTTGGGCAAGAAGGGGTGACGATACTCGGGGATGTTCTGAGCCTGGTTGCCGCCGGCTTGCTGGGACTTCGCGTAATTCTGCTGTCCAACTTCGCTCAGAATATGTCCGAAGGTAAGCTGATGCTGGGACAGCTTGCGATTGGGACTGTCCTACTGCTCGCCGGAAGTTATGTATTCGAGAGTCCTGTGTACACAGCCGACGCGGGATTCTGGATGGCTTTGGGGTATCAGGGGATCGTGATAGCAGGGTTCGGATTTCTGGGGAATGCATGGCTGGTGAAGCGCTACCTGCCGTCTTCAATAACCTTCTTCTATTTCGCGCAGCCGATAGCGGGCGTGATTCTTGCTTGGCTCATACTTGGAGAGGACCCGGGGCGCGGACTGATACTTGGGGTCGTGTTGCTGTGCGCCGGCGCAGCGGCATATAGCTGGGAGTCATACACTGTTGTGAGGAGGGCAAGCCGGAGTCGCGGGTAGGGGCGATGGCGTGTCAATCATGTCTGTGTCGTCAATAGAGCCATGTAGTCGGTATTGGCGCAGCGACTAGGTGTTCGAGCGCTAGTGCGTGTTGACATTCTGAATGTCAAAGCGGTTTGCGAAGTTTTGGGGCTGAATATCTTTGCATCCAAAGTGTATCTTTATCCCCCAGCCCATTTGAATGCCCGCCTGCACGGCAAGACGAAGGGCGCGATACGGGGCTTTCGATTATTTCTTCGCACACCGCTGCCGATTGTACGATAGAGGTAGGCTAGGATATACTATAAATGTGAGGTTAGTCTCCATCTGCGGCGCGTCCCAGGCACTAATAAATATGGTTGATACTCTTTTAGCCAAAGCGAAATCTTATCTACCGGCGGATAGGCTTGGCGTCATAGGTCAGGCGTACAGTTTCGCGGCGCAGGCGCACGAAGGTCAGCTGCGAAGATCCGGCGAACCTTTCATCGAACATCCACTTCAGACTGCGCTGTACCTCGCCGACCTGCGGCTTGACGCCAACGCCCTTGCGGCCGCTCTGCTGCACGATGTCGTCGAGGACTGCGACGTTTGCCTCGAGGAGATTGAGACGGAGTTCGGCAAGGAAATTGCGGGGATGGTCGATGGCGTAACCAAGCTAACCAAGGCGGAGGTTGACGCGGAGGAGGGCAGGAATCGCTTTTTGCTTCGGGGCTCGGAAGTCGATTTGGAACAGGCGGCAAGCCTCCGGAAGATGCTCGTCACGATGGCTGAGGATATCCGTGTGGTGCTCATCAAGCTGGCTGACCGGCTGCACAATATGCGAACTCTGCACGCGCTGTCGCCGAACAG
>JAGGDZ010000325.1 GCA_024648655.1 Chloroflexota bacterium
CCTGCGTCCTCTGTCTCACCCGCGCTGGGTCAGGATGCGTGTCGGCTTTCGCGCGCTGACGGCGTGGTCGTTCCTTATGTCATCGGCGCACGGCGCCGGACTGATGCTGGTGCCTATACTCTTCACGCTGCCGCTTCTGGGCGTATCAGCTGGCGACATCGACCTGCGGGCGCTGGAGCATGCGGAGTACATGAGCTTAGGCGCCCCCCTGAGCCTGGCAACGCTGGTGTCGCAGGCTACGGCGGTGGCGATTCACACGGTGGCGATGTTTTCAGTGATGGCGGCGACGGCGGTCGTTGTATTCGAGAAGGTGGGACTCGCGATTCTGCGGCGCGCGTGGTTCAACGTGGATAGGGTGTGGGCAATCAGCCTTGTAATTTCCGGGGCGGTTACGCTGGCTCTATAGAGATCATAGGGACTCTACGCACCCGCAAATCTCTATCTCCCTACCGTGAACCGAAGTCACGCAGGCTTGACTCATGATGCATTCTGGCGATGTGCACATCTCCCATCGTCTGAACCACATACACGATACACCGGTTTCCGTCTGAGAATTCGATGGCGCCGGGACCGTTTGGGAAGTAGTCGGTGCTGAAGTTATCCAAATTCGTCAATACCTGGTTATTTCCTCTTGCAATCGTCTGTTGTTCACTCCATGTGGTCAGGTCCACCCTCCCTTTTGCGCCATTATACGATGCCTGTTTCGGTCAACTCTCGCGCCTTCCTAATCGTCTTCTCGCTCTCTGAAGTTGGACGGCGGTGTTGATGATGGACAGGTGCGAGAACGCCTGCGGGAAGTTGCCAAGCATGGCACCGGTGTGTGGGTCTATCTCTTCGCTCATAAGGCAAAGATCGTTGGTATGCTCAAGCAGCCGCTCGAACAGTTCGATAGCCTCGTCGAGTTCGCCCAAGAGGATGAGGTTGTCGCAGAGCCAGAATGAGCAGATATTGAATGTGCCCTCGTCGCCCCGCAATCCGTCGTCGAAGCCGCGATAGCGATAGACGAAGCCTTGCTCGGAGGTGAGTTCTTCCTGCGTGGCGCGGATGGTTGCGAGCATGCGCGGATCGTCCGCTTCTATGAAGCCGATGAGCGGAAGCATCAGGTTGGATGCGTCCAGCAGGTCGCTGCCGTAAGACTGAACGAAGACGCCGCGCTCCTCGTTGAATCCGTTTGCGAGTATCTGCTCGCGTATCTCTGCGCGCACGCTCTTCCATAGTTCCACATCGCCGGGTACGTCAAGAGCGTTTACCATCTTGATGGCGCGGTCGAGGGCGACCCAGCACCACGCCTTGGAAAAGACATTGTGCTGCCTGCCGGAGCGCGCCTCCCAGACGCCTTCGTCGGGTTCTCGCCAATTCTCCAGCACGAACTCAACGACACGCAGCAGGTACGACCAGTATTCCATGTCGATGGGACCTATGAAGCGGCGATACAGGTGCGCGGAGTCCATTACTTCGCCGTAGGCGTCAAGCTGAAACTGATTATATGCGCCGTTGCCTATGCGGACGGGGGGTGAGTCTCGGTACCCGGAAAGTTCAGGCAGCACGACTTCCGTGAGCCTCCGCTCGCCGCCTAGTCCGTACATTATGTGCAGGTCGCGCGCCCGCCCGACTGTCGCCCACTGTATCCAGTTCCGAAATGCCCTCGCCTCGTTCTGGTATCCGAGAATGTGCAAGCCGTAAATGGCGAAAGAGGCGTCCCGAATCCACGTATAGCGGTAGTCCCAGTTGCGCTCACCGCCGATGAGTTCCGGCAGCGATGTGGTGGGCGCGGCGACCATGCCGCCGGAGGGCGCGTATGTGAGCGCCTTGAGCGTCAGGGCGCTGCGAAGCACATAGTCCTTGTAGGGGCCGTCGTAAGTGCAGATTGAACTCCAGTCCTGCCAATAGGCAATCGCTTCGGCAAGGCTTGCCTCGATCGTCCTGCTGTTGAGCGAGCGAGCGTCATAAGAAAAGCGCGTTTCGTAGGTTACGATGGCGAACGCTTTCTGACCCTCACGCAGAGTGCCCTCGGAGACGAATCCACCGTCAACCATGCGTAGGGGCACGGAGCAGTACAGCGAAATGGCGCCCGACCCGCCATGTGCGAAGCCTATGTTCGGTCTCTCCATGTGTAGATAGGGGACGACGCTGCCATACTCGAAGCGGGGGTAGCATTGCAGCGTCATCTGAACGCTGCCCTCGATGCACTCGATAATGCGCATAATCTGGTGCGACTCGCCGACCTTGTACGGCTCGATGGGCGCGTCCTCATCGTGATGCACAGGCATAAAGTCGGTGAGGCGCGCCCGACCGTTCGCTGTGGTGAATGTGGTTTCGAGCACATTAGTGCCGGGGATGTAGCGGCGGCTGGCGGTGTGCGCGTTGCGCGGCACTATCTGGAAGTAACCGCCCTTGTCCCAATCGAGGACTCTACCGAAGATAGCGTCGCTGTCAAAACGCGGAAAGCAGCACCAGTCCACAGAACCTTTAGAGGACACGAGGGCGCACGAGTGCATGTCGCCTATGATGCCGTAGTCGGAGATCTCCGGGTAGTCGTTGCGTGTCGTCATAATTTACTTTCACGCTCGCGAAGAGTTTCACGGAATTATAAACATCGCCGGACGGGATGAATGGGATGGATTAGGCGTACTTGTCAAAGCTGAAGCGGCTCCAGTAGTCGTTCATCACCTCGTCCCAAGACTGTGAGAGTGTGCGCCAGGGAAAGTTAGCCGCCTGCCGCTCAC
>JAGGDZ010000336.1 GCA_024648655.1 Chloroflexota bacterium
CAACGACTATTCCTTTGTGCCGGACAACATCCAGCTGATGACCCACCTAGCGGCAAGGCATCCGGACATAGACGTTGGCACAGCTGCCGTGATACTCCCTTGGCACAATCCGCTGCGCGTCGCCGAAAATGCTGCCGTACTAGACCTGCTGAGTGGCGGTCGCCTTAGACTGGGATTCGGCAGAGGTTTGGCGCGGCGCGAATTCGAAGCCTTCGGCATGAGCATGGACGAATCCCGGGAACGATTCGATGAAGCGGCACCGATGATCGTAGATGCCCTCAAGACGGGCTTCATCGAGGGCGACGGAAAGCACTACAAACAGGCGCGAACGGAAATACGGCCGCGTCCGCAGCATTCATTCGATGGGCGCATCTACGCCGTTGCCGCCAGCGACGAATCCGTTCTGTCGGCTGCCAAGCTTGGCGCGCACATCATAATGTTCGCCGACCGTCCCTGGGAAATGCGCATGCCGGGCATTGAGCGAGGCAGGGCGCTGCACCGAGAATTTCATGGCACGGAGCCACCAAACTTGTTGCTGACAGAGTTCGCCATATGCGGCGGCGACCTCAAGCAGTGCGAAGAAGAAGCGCGTCAATATCAGGGCAAGTTCGTGGAGAGCAATTTCTACCACTACGAGTTTCTTGGCGATCACTTCAAGTCTGTAAAGGGTTACAACGCCTACCAGCAGAAGGCAGATATGGCACGCGCGGCCGGGCTCGAAGGCGCAGTCGAAGGTTTTATGAAGGCCGCTAGCTGGGGAACGCCGGACAAGATTCTCAGAGGCATTGAAGAACGCAGGGCAATCGTGGGCGACTTCGAGTTGAATGTCGCATTTCGCTTCGGCGGCATTCCATACGAAATCGCAGAACGAAGCCTTAAGCTCTTCGCCAAAGAAGTGCTGCCGGTGTTGAAGGAGTGGTAGTATGCGGGCTGGCGACTGCACGATAGCACCATTCGTCAACGGCGCGCTGGCAAGTGGCGTCAGCGCCAGCGAGAGGAAAAACGTCTCAAACTTGCTCTGCCGAAAACTTGACCGAAATCAGCCGCATGTATAACATCGCCACACTACAAGTTATGGTAAGGGCGGCGCAAGCAATGACCTCCAAGAGATTGCAGATAACATTGCAGCCTGAAGTATTGCGATGGGCACGCGAACGGGCGGACTTGAGCGCTGAGAAATTGGCAGCGAAACTGAAGGTCAAGTCGGAGCGAGTGCTGGAATGGGAAGACTCCGGCAACATTAGCATGGCTCAGTCGAGGCGGTTGGCAGTCGCGACTTACACCCCTCATGGGCACTTATTCCTCTCCAAACCTCCCGAGGAGAGCCTTCCCATTGCCGACTTCCGCACAATCGGCGACGAACCGCTACGACGCCCCAGTCCTAATCTTCTGGACACGGTCTATGCCATGCAGCGCCGTCAAGAGTGGATGAGAGATGAAGTGATTCTCCAATACGAAGAGCTATCACTTCCTTTCGTAGGCGCTTTCACTGCCGCTGATAACCCGGTAGAGGTCGCCAAGGCGATGCGCGACGCCCTTGACATTGTCGATGGCTGGGGGGAATCAGTACCG
>JAGGDZ010000380.1 GCA_024648655.1 Chloroflexota bacterium
GCGAATTCGTCCACGGTTAGATACGGGGATTTGCCGAATTCGGTCATGTTGGCAAGCAGGTTGCCGCCGACGGCGTCCGAGTACATCTTGAATTCGTCAAGGGACTGCATCGCCTCCGGGAAGATGATGTCGGCACCGGCCTCCTTGCAGAGGCGTCCGCGCTCGATAGCCGCCTCCAAACCTTCGATGGCGCGCACGTCGGTGCGGGCGATGATGAGCATGTCCTTGCGTGCCTGTGCCGCTGCCGCTATCTTCTCTACGAAGGCGTCGGTGGATACGACAGTCTTGCCGTCGAGATGGCCGCAGCGTTTGGGCAGGACCTGGTCTTCTATCTGTATTGCCGCCGCGCCCGCAATCTCCAGTTCCCTGACAGTGCGGATGACGTTGATTGCTTCACCGAAGCCGGTATCGGCGTCAACGATGAAAGGCAGGTTTGAGGCGCGGACCATCCAGCGGACGGCATCAGTCAGCTCGGCGAGGGTGAAGAGGCCGATGTCGGGGATGCCGAGACTAGCGGAGAACGCCGCACCGGAGAAGTAGAGGGCGTCGAAGCCGACCTTGCGGGCTATCATCGCGGTCATAGGATTGAAGACGCCCGGCACGCTCAGAGGGGCGCCCGAATCCAGTAGTTCGCGCAGCCTTACGGCGTGGCTCTGCTCCGATGCGTGCTCCAACATCCAGGTCATATTCGCATCGCCTCCATGAGTTCAGACAGGCCGGGCTGTTCGTCGATGTGCCATATGAGGTCTATGACGCGTCGCGCCTGCTCTTCGGTCCAGACGTCTTCCACGTTCAGCAGGAATTTCTGCTCGACCTCCACGTCGCTCATTTTGTTCATGGCGTGCCCGCGCGGGAAGCTGACTTCGCGGGAGAGCGTGCCGCCGTCCTTCGTCTTGATGGTGATGCGATTGGGAATGCCTTCCGGGTAGCCTTCGGTCAGCGCGTCGTCCTCTTCGAGGGTCGTCTTGCCCAAAAGCGTCTTGATGTCAGCGCTGTCGAGCATCTGCTGGGAGAATGAGTGCTTGGTAACCGTGCCGTCAAGCAAGGCGGCAGCGACTATGTACATTAGGGAGTGGTCGGCGGTCTCACGAGTCTTGGGCGCCCACTTCTCGGGGTCTTTTGCGATAATCTCATAAGACACCTTGAAAGTATCGAGGTGTATGGAGTCGATGAGATTGATATCGCCGCCGAGTTCGTCCCGCAGTTCGACGGCTGCGTCAACGGCGCTCTGGGCATGGTACTCGACGGGCCACTTCTTGATGTAGGTATCCTGTATGCGTGTTGGGGCTGCGCCGTCGGCGACCGACTTGAGTGCGGCATCGTCGAAGGGAACGCCGCCAAGCAGCTGCGCGAAGAAGCCCATCTCGCCGGCGAAGGGCTGGTATGGCCCTGTCAGCCCGCGCTGTGAAACGAGACTTGCGAATACCGCGTTGCGGACGGAGTTGGCAGCTGCCGCGCCCTTCCACATAGAAAGTTCCCCTGCCCTGGTCTGGCGCATGGAGGCGTGGGGCACGCTGGCGATGGAGATGGTGTGTTCGATCTGCTCCGCGGACTGGCCTAGCAGCCTGCCCGCACCGCACGCCGCTCCGATGCCGGTATAGACGACATGGTCCCATTGGTGGGCGCGGACGCTCGCGGCGTCGCATAGATTCACCGACACTTCATAAGCTGCGGCGGTGGCGGTGAAGATGTCGCGGACGGGCTTGCTGCCCCATTCGCAAAGCGCTATGATGCCGGGAATCATGTCGCTCGGATGCAGCGGTTCAAGCGACAGGTAGGTGTCGTTGAAATCTAGGTAGCGGGTCATCAGGCCATTGGCGAAGGTAGCGGCTTCGGGGGTTACGCGGACGGGGGCGCCCCAGACTGTTGCGCCGCGTGGCTGCTCGAAGTCGTAGGCGTAGGTGCGTGCGGCTTTCGGGGCATCCTCGGAGAATGCCGCCATGCTGACGCCGATGCTGTCGAGAATACGGCGCTTGACTTCGTGCGCCGACTCGGGGGGAACGTCTTCGTAGCGCAGCCCCTCAGAATACTCGGCAAACATTCTGCTGAATTTGTCTGACATATTTTGTCCTTTACTTCAGTTATTTGTTAGTATGTCAACCTCAACTGAGACATAATCACTCGTTCGATTTTTCGCATGTCCTGAGTGGAAGCACGACTGGCGCGATTAGGCGGTTCCAACTTCGGTCATATCGACGGCAATTGCATACGGACGCGCCAAATCCTCAATCGACCTGCTTATGTTACCTCGTCCGGCAACGGCATAGAGACTTTCATACAATCGGCACATATACATACGCACATCGGGCGTGATGGTCGATTTCTTTGCCTGGCGAACTCACAACTCCCATCGTATCACGTCAGGCATTGGAGTCGGCGTTGATCTTCTGCCCGATGCTCTTCAATTCTTTCACCACTGCGTCAAGGACGGCTTGGTGCCAGGGGGTTTAGGCCGTTTGGATGTGTTTACACTCTGAATTTCAGAGCGGTTCGCGTTAGTTCAGGGCTGAGAATCGTTGCATTCGGCGTACATCTGCACCTCCCAACCCCTTTGGGCGCCCACCTGCGCGGGCATGACGGGGCTGGATACCGAGAATGTCAACCGAACCTAGTTCGGGGAGTTCTATGCAGCGTCCTTTATTCTTGTAGAAGCCGATTACTTTTCGTCGGCATCTCTGTCGTTGAGGAAGGGAGGCGGCTCGTTGAAGTCCCTGCCTTCACGCTCAGCCTGCTTCATTCGAGCGTACCAGTTCGCGGCTTCGGCTTTGGCACGTTCTTCGCCGCGTTTTTCGCCGCGTTTTTCGCCGCGTTCTTCGCCGCGTTTTTCGCCGCGTTTTTCGCCGCGTTTTTCGCCGCGCTCCTCCCAGATATTTCTTACCTTTCTGGGTGTGAACAGCAATCCCATAAGTTCCCATCCTTTTTTAGCCAGTTCGATTGTGCCGTCCATCACTATATCCACTAGAAATATGGTCGAAACGAATACGCCGGGAGCGATAAACGACATCGTAACGGCTATGTCTATAGCATGCTTTATGGTGGGAGCCGG
>JAGGDZ010000467.1 GCA_024648655.1 Chloroflexota bacterium
CGCCCCAACTCCGCATTCTCCCACGCCAGGCGGTCTTATCCTGCAATCGCTAGAGTTGATGTGTCCCTTGTACTCGTCAGCTGACGGCAAGTTTTTAACAATGATCGTCTCTTCGGGTACACGAACGTCGCAGTATGGGCGACCCGCAGAAGCGCCCAGATATACATCATAGAAATATAACTCTTCATCGACGGCTACGGCTGCCTTCGGCAGTACAGGACTCTCCACCCTGCCAGACGCCTCACCGTATGTACCACTCACAAATCTCTTCGCGGCAAAGACCCTCGTGTCATGGGAATCACTCTCTGTGACCGATTGCAATGTCTGGTTGACCCTGGGCTCCAAACTTTTCAACGGAGCTCCGGACTTTAATCGTATATTCGCGGTCTGCCCACCACGGTTGATGCTACCTTGAAAGTGAACGACTACTGACTGAACGAACACCCTCCTGCCTGTGTAGGGCTCCGGAGCACCCTGTGCCGATGCTTCTCTTGCTCCACAGGCGAGTGTGCCAAAAAGGGAAGCGCCTAGAAGCATCAAGCATATAACCGCAGTTCCAACGCCGTCATTCCCGTCTCTGCTGTTGAAGAAAGGGATGTTTTTTAGAATACGATTACGCCACCCCGCATTCTTCGAAGTATCCATCGTATTCACTGTAGCCAGGCCTTCATCAGCCATTCGCGCGTCCTTCTCTGCCTGGGTCTCAGCGGATACTAAGTCTTCCATAAGGTCGACATACTCCTTGCTGGCAAAGAAGAAGGTGATAAGCTCCTTGGCTATAGTAAACATGCTTCTGCCACTGGGGCGGATGATGATGAAGCCGGCGCCGGCGCCGGCGAATACTCCCGCGACAGCGATACGCACCATCTGGGGGAGGAATGCAAGTGGGGAGAACTGATACAGAGCGCCGGCCACTGCTAGCACTATGCCAATGCCAAGCAGTTGCTTGAGGGACAGGCCGAGTAACCAGGTGTCCTCGGCCTGTGTATAAGTCGGCACTTCGTGTCTGCGCCAAGATTGGTCGTCTCGCTCAGTCGTCATTCCATATCTCTATATGTTAAGTGCCTTACGGTAACTGTAATGAATCCAATACTGGCAGGACAAGCAAGGCTCATATGGCACCTCGTCGGCATTGACCACCCTCCAGCAGGTGGGCCTGTCGAAATCGCCTACATGTCCGTCCATGAACACGAAGTAAAATCCTTCTTCGCGCGCCTGCTCGATTTCGGGAATGTTCTCTTCG
>JAGGDZ010000424.1 GCA_024648655.1 Chloroflexota bacterium
AACGCTAACGTGATGACACCGAACATCTTCAGCGATGCGCCCAGATCCCCTCTCAGCGACCACGCCTCATCAATCGTGAAAAAGAAGGCTAGGTAGATAACGAGGTTCTTGTACCATTGATTTGGACGCGCACTTACGAGCAATGCCTTTGCAATGCCGGCCGGATCGTTCATGCCGTGCGCTCCGCTTGATAGTCTCATTGAATGATAATCATATGAACTGCCTTTAGCCGTGGTCAAGATGTCAGAACTGAGCAATTACCTGAATTCGGTCTGGAATCCAAGGTTGGCATTGAAGGTTGGCGAAGGTTGGCATTGAAGGTTGGCATTGTCCGAATGCCATAGGATTTTCAGGATTATCCATACGCGCCGAATTTATGCGGTGCATCGGTTAATCTGTTGACAAAGCGTTTGCGCCTTCGATATATTGATTTAGCAGACTGATGACTTGTCTGCTAAATGGCGTCCTGGCAACCTACGGAGTGTTTCGGGCGCGTGTTTTTGTGAATTGGTAACGGAAAATATAAGGAAGCATCACGAACACAGGAGGTTTAGACGATAATGGCGACAGCAACCCAGACGACTTTCAAGCCGCTTGGCAACCGCGTGGTTGTAAGGCCCTCTGATGCTGAAGAGCAGATGAGCGCGGGCGGCATCTATATCCCCGACACCGCTAAGGAAAAGCCACAGGAAGGCGAAGTTGTCGCGGTCGGCCCCGGCAGGCTTACCGATGACGGCAGCCGTGTGCCGATGGAGTTGGCAGTTGGCGACACCGTTGTGTACTCAAAGTACGCCGGCACGGAATACAAGGAAGGCGACGAAGAGTATCTCGTCCTCCGAGAGGATGACATTCTATTCAAGAAGTAAATTTCGACAGGCGCGATAGCAATTTTCATAGGAGGATTATTATATGCCCAAGCAGCTCACATTCAGTGAGGAAGCTCGCGCAGCAATGAAGCGCGGCATTGATCAGATGGCAAGCACCGTAGGCGTAACACTTGGACCACGCGGGCGCAACGTCGTTCTCGACAAGAAGTTCGGTCCGCCGCAGGTGTGCAGCGACGGAGTAACCATCGCCAAGGAAATCGAGCTTGAAGACCCATTCGAGAACATGGGCGCACAGCTTCTCAAGGAAGCCGCCAGCAAGACCAACGACGTTGCGGGCGACGGCACCACCACCGCTACCGTTCTAGCACAAGCAATCATCCATGAGGGATTCAAGAACATCGCCGCCGGCGCCAACCCTATGGCATTGAAGCGCGGTATTGAGAAGGGCGTTGTCGCACTCCGAGACCAGGTTGGCAGCATGTCCACTCCGGTCGAGGGCAAGACGCAGATTGCTCAGGTCGCATCCCTCTCTGCCCATGACGATGAGATGGGCGGCCTCATCGCCGACGTGATGGAGCGGGTTGGCAAGGACGGCGTTATCACGGTTGACGAGTCCAAGGGCTTGAACTTCGAGCAGGAGTTCGTCGAGGGCATGCAGATTGACCGCGGCTACATCTCCCCTTACTTCATAACCGACCAGGACAAGATGGAGTCCTCCATCGACGATCCCTACATCCTAATTACCGACAAGAAAGTCTCAGCAGTAGCCGACGTCCTCCCCGCGCTGGAGAAGATTCTCCAGGTGAGCAAGAACCTCGTTATCATCTCCGAAGACATCGAAGGTGAGGCGCTCGCAACTCTGGTCGTCAACAGGCTGCGCGGCACGCTCAACTGCCTAGCCGTCAAGGCGCCCGGCTTCGGCGACAGGCGCAAGGCGATGCTCGAAGACATGGCAATCCTCACGGGGGGCCAGGTCATCAGTGAAGAGGTCGGCAGAAAGCTGGACTCAGTAGTAGTTGAGGATCTCGGCAGGGCGCGGCGCGTGGTAGCCACAAAGGAAGAGACCATCTTCGTGGACGGCGCAGGCTCCGACGACGGCATCACGGGCCGCATCAACCAGATTAAGGCTCAAATTGACGAGACGACCTCAGACTTCGACCGCGAGAAGCTGCAAGAGCGACTCGCAAAGCTCTCCGGCGGCGTTGCCATCATCAAGGTTGGCGCGGCAACCGAAGTTGAGCTTCGTGAGAAAAAGCAACGCGTAGAGGATGCTCTGTCAGCAACGCGCGCGGCAGTGGAAGAGGGTATCGTCCCCGGCGGCGGACTGGCGCTCATTCGCGCCCGCGACGCCCTTGCAGGCGTTCAGCTCTCCGGAGATGAGGCGACCGGCGTATCGATTCTGCAAAAGGCGCTTGAGCAGCCCCTGAAGCTCATCTCCGAGAACACCGGGGTTTCCGGTGAGGTCATCCTCTCCGAGAGCATCAAGGCGGAAGGCGACTGGGGCTATGACGCAGAGGTCGGCGAATTCGGCCATCTGCTGGAGCGTGGTATTATGGATCCGGCGAAGGTTACGCGCGCAGCTATCGAGAATGCTGCCAGTGTCGCCTCCATGGTGCTCACCACCGAATCTCTGATTACCGATGTTCCGGAAGAGACGCCCGCTGCCCCCGCGATGCCTCCGATGGACTACTAGACCGTAGCAACACAGCGTAGTTCTAAGTTAATAATCAAGTGCCCCGGATAGTAATGTCCGGGGCACTTCTTTTGGTTTCTATTTATGAAATCACAAGGAAAGCGCCATGGTTTTTGAACAAAGTTCAGTCGGCACCGTACTAGCGGTGTTATAATTGCCGCAGCACAAAGGGATCGTAAATGGAGGTCCAGCCAGCTTGTTCACTCATCTCCATGTCCACACCGAATTCAGTATGCTCGACGGCCTGAGCAGGCTTGAGGATTTGGTCGTCCGCAACAAAAAACTCGGCATGGATAGTCTCGCCATCACGGATCACGGCGGCATGTATGGCGCGATCGACTTCTATCAGATTGCCAAAAAGCACGGCGTCAAGCCAATTATCGGCTGCGAGATGTACGTCGCTCCGGACAGCCGACACGAACGCAGTTCCAACAATAAGTCCCCCTACCACATGACCGTGCTTTCGCAGGACGAGCGTGGTTATGACAACCTGGTCAAGTTGGTTTCCAAGGCGAATCTCGAAGGCTTTTACTACAAGCCGCGCATCGACCGCGAGATTCTGGAGCAGCACAGCGAGGGTCTGATAGTCCTTTCGGGCTGCCCAAGTGGTGAAATACCGCGCGCGATCATGCAGGGTGATATGGACAAGGCTCGCGATGCAGCGGCGTGGTACAAAGAACTTCTTGACGGCCGATACTTCCTGGAGTTGATGAGTCATGGCGATGTGCCGGAATTGCCTCAGATCAATCAAGGCCTGATGGAACTGCATAGTCAGCTTGATATTCCTGTGGTTGCTACCAACGATTCACACTACACCGAGAAGGAACACGCCTCCCTACAGGATATTCTCATTTGTGTTCAGACGAACACGAACATTGAGGATGAGGGACGATTGAGGATGATGGAGGACTCATACTACCTTCGCAGTCCGCAGGAGATGGCGGCGCTCTGGGCGGAAGTGCCGGACGCTATAACCAATACGCAGCGTATCGCCGAGATGTGCAACCTCAAACTGGACTTCTCACGCATGCGTCTGCCTGAGTACCCTGTGCCTGACGGTATCACGGCTGACGAATATCTGGCGCAGATATGTTACGAGGAATTGACCAAGCGCATTCCGAACGCGGGAGAATCGGAGCGAGCTCGTCTCGCCTATGAACTGGACGTCATTCGCCAGACGCAGTTCCCGGACTATTTCCTCGTTGTCTGGGACATCGCCAAGTTCGTCCATGAGCGCGACATATTCTTCGCAGTGCGTGGCAGCGCCGCTGCAAGCCTCGTCCTATACTGCCTAGGGGTGACGGATGTTAACCCACTGCCGTACAGTCTCGTCTTCGAGCGCTTTCTGAATGTCGAGCGCAAGGAGATGCCGGACATAGACATGGACTTTCAGGATGACCGTCGCGAGGAGGTCATCAACTATGTTGTCGATAAGTACGGCAGGGAGCATGTCGCGCAGATAATCACCTTCGGCACATTTGGCGCGAAGGCGGCGATCCGCGATGTTGGGCGCGCCCTTGCTATGCCCTATGGAGATGTTGACCGAGTGGCGCGCTTAGTGCCCAATCGCCTTAACATTACTTTGGAGGACGCGCTCGAGCAGAGTCCGGAGATGAAGGAAATCTACGATGCCGATGAGGGCGTAGCAAAGCTAGTTGATACTGCCATGGGGTTGGAAGGGTTGACACGCCACACCAGCACCCACGCCGCTGCCGTCGTTATTTCTCAAGAACCACTTGACGACATCGTGCCACTCCAGCGTCCGACGCGCAGCACAGATGACGGAACCGGCGTTGCAATGACTCAGTATGCCATGGATCCTTGTGCCGAACTTGGACTGCTGAAGATGGACTTCTTGGGACTTGCCAATCTGTCCATTCTGGCAAGGGCGCGCGACCTGATTGCCGAAACGCAGGGACACCATTTCGGGCTGACCGACATTCCACTGGATGACGGCAACACCTTCGACCTACTGTCACGAGGAGACACCGTCGGTGTGTTCCAACTCGAAGGCGCGGGTATGACTCGCTACATCAAAGAACTTAAGCCCAACGCCCTGAGCGATGTTGCCGCTATGATTGCGCTCTATCGACCGGGTCCAATGGAGCATATTTCTACATTTATCGACTCAAAGCATGGGCGCGTAGCCCCACACTATCCCCACCCGGCGCTCGAGGACATCCTAGAAGAAACCTATGGAGTTATCGTATATCAAGACCAGGTGCTCCAGATCGCACGGACTTTCGCTGGATACTCTCTGGGGCAGGCGGATATTGTACGTAAGGCGATGGGCAAGAAAATCCCCGAAATCATGGCTGAGGAAAAGCAGAACTTCCTTGAGGGCGCCCTAGCCCAGGGTTATACGCAGCAGATGGCGGAACAGATTTTCGCGCTCATTGAGCCGTTTGCCGGCTACGCATTCAACAAGGCTCACAGCGTCAGTTACGGTCTGATCTCGTACTGGACCGCATATCTCAAAGCCAACTTCCCTGTGGAGTACATGGTCGCGTTGCTGAACGCATACAAGGATAACACCGATAGAGTAGCCGGAGCCATCGCGGAGTGCCGCAGGATGGACATTCCGGTCTTGTCGCCGAGCATCAATAGAAGCGAGGTGGACTTTTCCATAGATTCTTCGGGGGAAGGCGGCAGTGCAATTCGCTTTGGTCTGTCCGCAATCAAAAATGTCGGCGAGACGGCCGTGGCGCCCCTTGTCCGACAACGCTTGGAGTGCGGCGGATTCCGGTCCATCGAGCATTTATGTCAGAATGCGGACCTCGGTGGTGTTGGGAAAAAGGCGCTGGAAAGCCTCATCAGGGCAGGGGCTCTTGATGACTTCGGTGATCGGTCAGGAATGCTGGAAGTGATCGACCGCATCATTTCACTCGCGCAGAGCGAGGCACATCTGCGTAACTCTCAGCAGACATCCATGTTCGACATGATGGGAGACTCGGTGCCCGCTGAACTGGCAAGCATCGAAATTCCCGATATGAACACATCGGACGCCGAAAAGAGTCAGTGGGAGCAGGAACTACTTGGCGTATCTACATCCAACAATGCATTACTCGCCCTACTCGCGCGCAGCCGTGAAGCTAACGATATAGTTATGCTGAAGGACTTACATGCCGACATGGTGGGAAAGCGCGTCAAAGTAACCGGCATAGTCTCCGACGTGACCCGTCGCTATACACGTGATCAGAAGCCATTTGCCATAGCCACACTGTTCCTAATGGATGGCTCATTGGAGGTTTTCATCTGGGACGAGAAATTGCAGGAAACCGACTCGCTCTGGGAGGATGGCAAACTGGTTGCGGTAACAGGCAACGTGCGCCAGCGGGACGATGACCTAAGCCTTAGCTGCCTGGAAGTTCAGGAGGTCGTACTATCTGCTGATGCCGCCTCGACTCGGAATGGCGCGAACGGCACGCTCGATTTTCAAGGCTACGATGATGCCGTAGTCTCTCCGGTAAATGGCAAGGCATCTTATCAGAGAGAAACTGCGCTATCTGAGAGCAAGGCGGAGGTCTCCTCCGCGGACTTGAACACCGGCGCCGTCGTAGCCGAAACTTCCAGCGCATATACTGGAGATGCGCCTGCCGACCAAAGTGACGTCCCGCCGTCGCATGAGCCGGTTGAATACTCAATCTCAACGGATACCGATGAAAATGATGACGCTGAAGAGGACTCCAACTTGCAGGAAAACAAGCCGACCGAATCTGAAATCCCGAAGTCGCCCGTCAACGGTGTGAATGGGAATACCCAGCGGAATGGTAGTGGGATAAATGCGCTTCCATCCAGTCCTGTTAACAGTAATGCGGTGGCGCGCACGGAAGAGACTCAACGCCTATTGTTGCGCCTGACAGAAGGCGACCCGGAGCACGACAAGCGAATGCTCTACGATTTGAGAAGCGTTTTGATGGACTTCCGAGGCGAATCTGAAGTTACACTGGAAATTAGTACCGCGGGGCATATTGTCGAAATGGAATGGCCCGCAGTGCGCGTTTTTATAGGCGATGAACTCCTCTACCGCCTTAACAGCGAAGTGCTAGGAGCGTCCGGAGAGGCGTGTCTGGTACCGGCAGCAGCGCAATAGTCCTTTGGAGCGCGCCTATTTCTCCAGGTCGATTAGACGCTGCTTCAGGTCAAGCCGCTCTCGTCCCTTGCCGAACCCTCTCAGGCTGCCATCGCTCGCTATAACCCTATGGCATGGAATGATGATTGCCAAGCGATTTCTCGCCATTGCCTGCCCTGCCGCTCTGGGCGCCAACGCGTTGCCTGCCCGTTCCGCCAGCCACTTGTAGGTGCGCGTTTCGCCCTTGGGGATGGTGCGGCAAGCCTGCCACGCTGCCTGATGGAATGGCGAGGCGTCCTCCACGTCGATAGGCTCATCCGAGAAGTTCACCTCTTCGCCCTCGAAATAAAGCACAAGCTTTTCCTTGATGCGCGCAAAGCGGGCTGGTGAGGGCGCGGCGTCAGCAATCGCGCTGCCCAGCTGCTCAATGCAGTCTTCAGGATATGCCTGTGGCAACGTACTGCGCTGCAAGCCTTTATCTGATGCTACTAGGCCCATCCATCCCGCCGGTGTCTCAAATACGTCATAGTATGTCTTCGTCATACTTGGTTTCCTCCCGGAAGCAGCCGTCTGAAGGCACGCCCCACCAGCGCACCCCTTATGCTGCGCCAAGCTTCTTCCATTTCATCGTCGCCGTTATCTGCTGCTGCGCCAGTATAGCGCAGTGCTGCAAACTCTCGTGCGATGCGCTGTGCAGAAGGTGCGGTCTCGCCAAGCGCGCCGGAAATCATCGCCGCATACTCGTTGGGAGTCTGATAAGCACGTCGCCTCAGACCCGCCAGAGCGCCTAGTCTGTTCATTCTCGCGTATGCCTTCTCGACAGGAGATAGCCCGCGCAGTCCTAAGTTCCACACCCAGTACAATAGCACCCAGACACCGGCAATCACGCCGAGTACGATGCCGGTGCGCGTGCCGACCGTTACGAGATCGATGTTCAATAAAGGATTATTGCCGAAGGTAGCTCCGGTATCTAGCCCACCCGGACCGGGAAGACCAATCTCGCTGAACGGGTCTAGGAACTCGGAAGGGTCGCTTATCGCACCCGTATCTCCACCGGAAGGGGACATGCCAGCAACCGACATGTCTGTTATGCGCCTCTCATGTTCCGGCCATCTAGGCGTAGGCTCGAAGTCTATCCAGCCATATCCCGGGAAGAACACTTGTACCCAACCGTGGCTGTCGTGGTCCCGTATCACGCGCACATCGTTCTCAGGGTCATATTCGCCGGGGGCGTACCCTGCCGCTAGTCGTGCGGGCACATCCACGGCGCGGAGCATCACAACCATTGAGGAAGCGAAATAATCACTGTAACCTGTCTGCGTCTCGAAGAGGAAGAAGTCCACCCCGTCGGCATCCCTCGGCGGCGCCTCAATATCTTGCGAGTATGTGAAGGTCTCGCTTCGCAGGTAGTCTGAGATTGCGACTGCCTTATCGTATGGGTTATCCCTGCCCACCGTCAGTTCAGCTGCCTTGTCGCGCACACGCTGTGGAAGCGAAGTTGGCAATTGCAAGTAGTGGTCGGTGATAAACGCCGAGTAATTCGTACTCGCTTTTCGCAAGTCCTCGGCGGTCGCCACGGAGACATAGGAGACCATGGCGTAGGGATGGTTCTCAGGCTGGCGCTCCGCGAACTTCCACGACACGATGTCCGGCACGACGGACGGCTTGCGCTCAATGTTCAGGTTCTGAACTATCATCCCGCCGTTGCCGTGTTCATCCGCCACGAAGCCTACGCTGTTCAACACCAGATCGTCCGGCAACATTCGTGATATGTACGACTCGACGAAACGCTGAGGCGGCTCACCCGCATCTCGAATTGTGCGAGCCACCTCCTGAATATCCTCCGGCAGGGCAATATCGGACTCAGGATTGTGTAAGTCTATTACGAAGTCCTTCGGACGCAATGTCTCCACCACTGCGTCGTGGCTTAGCCAGTCGAGATTGCCGCCCGCAAGGAAGCTGTCGCTGTCAAAGTTAAGCTGAACCGTCTGCTCTACTTCGACGCGCCCGTTCCATTCCGCTCTTGGGGGCGGTACGGTACTCCGTCCCACCTCCAGCTTCGTCGTCTCGCCTGCCTTCCAGCCTTGCGATGTGTACTCGCTGTAAGTATTGGACAGCCAGTATGACGGATAATCCGTTGTTGCCCAGAATACCGGCTCGCCGCCGAAGGAAATCGAACCTATAAACGGCAGCGTCTTGCCGAAGAACCTGCCCGGCACATTCTTGCGCGACGGTATTCCCGCCAGCAGCCGTGCTACATCTTCTTCGAAGCTTGAGACTGGCGTTCGAGCCGTATTCCACCAGTTCGCAAGGTCGCGCGACACATAAACTTTCAGCGGCAGCATCGCCGCCATCAGCATCACCAGTAGCCCGAACCAGATGGCGGCGTGCATAGTCAGCCATCCGTTCACCATCTCGAATCGGATACCGCGCGTCCGCCAGCGCTGCTCGTTCTGCACATCGTTAAGCCGCACTACAAGTAGCATCGCAAGCAGCGTGAACAGGAAGAACTTAGAAGAGAAGCTCAGGTCGGGCGGCAAGAAGCTCAGGTTTGTTAGGATCGATACACCACCAAGCACTACCGTAACCCAGGCATTGCTGATTCGGAAAATAAAAAATGAGCTGATGTATCCGATAAGCCAAGCCATCGTCAGTATCAGCAGAGTAAAAGGCAGTAGGTCAGTCGAAATTCCGTCGTTGGTCGCAGCCTCGTACCAGACATCCAGCCTGCTCCACATCTCCGGAAGCGATGCCAGAATCGTGGTCTCGTCGGATAGCTCCATAGCCCGCCAAACGATAAGAACCGCGCCGATTGCCAGCCCTAACGGATGAAGGAATATCGCCGGAATGCGTATTTTGGCAAGCCCGAGTCCGGTCACCGCAGACAGGAAGAGCAGAGATTGGAGTCCCGGCACCGGAACCCAAGCGCCATCTTGCACGGACAGTCCAATTACTACCAGCGCGAGTGCGAGTAGGATGAAGCTCGCCCACCCCTGGCTGGGATGAAATCTGTCGTACTGCTTAAGAAGCCAATGGCGCTCCCGCCGCGCTGCGTAGCGCGGCAGAACGGTGGTGATAGCTTCGGTGCTCATACAAGCGCCTCCGTAGCCGCTAATGGCTGTGCTTCTTCAACTTCCGCACTTGTATAGACCCGGCTCAGCGCTACGGGAATATCATCACCTTTGCGAATGAGGTACGGTGGTATGCCTGCCACATAAAGGCTGGGTACCACATCTGTCGTATTAAAGAACCCGTCGAAGGACGCGCCGTCGATCAGTACAACCGCAACACGAACACGGCGGCGCATCAGTTCCCTCAACGCGGTCACCCAATCCGGACGGTTAGATGGCGTGATTACTATGAGGGAGCTGTGGTAGCCCCATAGCTGCTCCTCTTCTGCGAGCAGGGATTCCAGCGCCACGCTACCCTCAGCCTTGCTGAGAGCGAGAAACTCCAAGATTCGCTCGAATTGCCCGGTTCCGGTGTCGGCAGGCAGGAAGTATCTCTGGTCGCCCTGCGATATCAGACCGACCGGAAGTCCGGCTTCCAGATACTTTCGGCTCAGTGAAGCTCCAATGGATACGGCGTACTCGTCTGTGCTTTCCTCCAGTTCGCCCGCCTGTACATCGCGGTGCAGGTCCACCAGTATCCAAACGTCGCTCGACTGCCCCAGGTCGAACTCCTTCGACATCAGCTTGCCTAATTTCGCTGTGCTGCTCCAGTGTACGCGACTGATGCTGTCACCGAACGCATACTCGCGCACACTTGAAGCATGGGGAGTCAGATCGTGCGAACGCCTGCGAGTGGAGCTGTCGCCTGACAGGTCGGCGGCAGGTATGGTGAACTCGGGTATGTAATGAGTGCGAGGAAAGACGATAAGCTGGTCAGTGTCGCAGAAAAAGCGCTCGCGTCTGAATATGCCAAAGGCGTCGGTGTTGGACACTCGCACCGGACCCAGCGTATAGACGCCCCGCCTGCGCGCGGGCATCTGTGTGCGCCAAGAGCGGAAGCCCTTCGTCGGCAGGCTCACCGCCATCCCGCTGGAGTAGCCTGGCAGGTCCGTCAGGTCTTCCACCTCCAGAGTCGGCTTTGGCAGCGCGCTCAGATTGCGTACCGTCAGCCGCTCTTCAACGTTGTCGCCTACACGCACGCGGCGAGTGCGTCTGTCCACACTCACTTCAAGCGATTGCACGCTTATCAGGTTCCAGATGTAACCCAATATGAGGGTCAGTCCAAGAATGTAGAACAGACGATAGAACAGGCCGAAACCCGTCGCCGCGCCTGTAATCACGGTTGCAACGCAGAGGGTGATGACCAGATAGAATCGCCGCAGCAGGTAAGCTTTTGCTTCGTAGATGGTGTCAGCTCCTGAACCAGCCCTGAGCCTGTGCGCCCGGCACAGGTATGCTGTCGCCTATTTCATTCATGATTATGCCGGGGTCCACGCCGCGCATCCTTGCCGCGGCTGACACGATAATCCTGTGTCGCATGATTGGGACTATCAGCTCTTTCACATCGTCAGGCAACACATAGTCACGACCGCGAATTAGCGCCAAAGCCTGAGCGCCCCTGAATAGGAACAGAGAACCTCTGGGCGATGCACCGAGGGCGATGTCCGGGTGATCCCGGGTAGCGCCGATTATCGTTACGATATATTCCTTTATTAGGTCGTCCACATAGACATCACGTGTGGCGCGCTGCATCTCCTGGATTTCCTCCGATGTGGCGACCGCCTGCAAGTTATCAATTGGATGCCCCACCTGCTGACCGTTGATGACCGCAATTTCCTCTTCTGCAGACGGATAGCCGAGTGAAATCATCACGAAGAAGCGATCCAACTGTGCCTCTGGGAGAGGAAATGTGCCCTCGTATTCGATGGGATTCTGTGTTGCCATAACCATAAACGGTGTGGGCACTGTGTGCGTGACACCTTCTACGGTTACCTGGCGCTCTTCCATGGCTTCGAGCGTAGCGGACTGCGTCTTTGGAGTGGCACGGTTGATCTCGTCCGCAAGCACAAGCTGCGCGATTATTGGGCCTTGCCTGAACTCGAACTCGCCGCTTCGCTGGTTGAAGATAGAGACTCCGGTGACATCGGTTGGCAGAAGGTCGGGCGTGAATTGGATGCGCTTGAAAGAACAGCCAGCCGAGCGCGCTATGCTTCGCGCGAGCATTGTCTTTCCCACACCGGGCACATCCTCTATCAGTGCATGTCCTTGGCACATCAGCGCAATGACGCCCAGCTCGATAGCTTGATCTTTGCCGATTATCACGCGTTTGACATTATCCACTATCAGCTGGGCGATTCCTCGCGCGGTATCAATTTGCTGCAAAAGCTTCTCCTCCGGAAACAAGTCAATGATGTGTCTCATTCAATGGTATGTGCAAGGTGTCCACCGCAGTTAAGTGTAACGCGCGGTGAAACTCACCTATCTATCACTTATCTATCATAATGGATAAATACCGATGTGTCATTGCCAGATTTGTAAGGTAACCTCAAAGGGTATGTGTGAGTGTTGCAAAAATGGGTGGCGCATTCGCCGCGTGGATTCCCGTCTGCCCGTGAATGACGAGTATGAATACCAACATATACTGAGAATACCCCGTCCTTTTATCTCTATCTTCGTTGCACTTCTTTTGTTTAGAGTGTCTTCTCGTGCTGACTTTCAGTAGTTGGCAGGAATTGGAAGCGCTGAGCGACCTCAGTTTGGCCCTATGGACTCTCTGTATGCTACGGTCAAATACTTGGATGATGCTCCAGATGGCTCTTCAGATGTCTTGTCTGAGCTAACTGCACATCCAGAGACGATTGTTATAGGTACGGTTTCCAGCAATGGGCCCAGCGTGCAACGGGTCGCAGGACGCAATCCCGCAGATGACTCAGAAATCGACCCAAGCGTGAAGTCGGGGGGCAATGTCTATAATGTGCAAATCGAACGTTATCTGAAAGGCAGTGGTGAGTCAGCAATTTGGGTGATTCAGTCGATAGGCTTAGACGTTATACAAGACGGGGAAACAATGCAGTTTCGTGACACATCCGAGAACTTACTTCCACAAAAAAGTAGCCGCTACGTATTTTTCTTGCAGGAACACCCTAATGCTGCAGGGATGTGGATGGGAACCGTACAACCGTACAAATTTCTCCTTTCCGGAGGACACGCAAAGGTGGAAAGCCCCGTTGGAGATCTTGGAGGTGCGTTCCCCGAACAGTCGGAGTCGGACTTCATCAGCAGCGTTGAGGAAAAGATCGATGCTGGTACTTAGTTGAACGCGAGGCGGACACTTTGCGGCTCTGGAGGAGCCGGAACTGCTTGACGAGTACACAAGGGGAGTTCCTTCAGATCCTTCAGGAATGCTCGTTAGGTGTGAATCCGTAACGGAATCCCGGCAAAGGATGGTTAGGAAACGCTGGTGGGAAGCAAGCCGGTCTCTACTAGCGCACAGGTTCTTCTCGCTGATAAACCTGGATGCGATGGCGGCAGCTGTCCACCACATACATCCTTCCGTGATTGTCCAGCCTGACGGCGGTGGGTCCCCAGAAGTATTTCTCGATGCTGGCGGACTCGTCTCTCGAGTCGTAGATGGTGGATGAATCGAGGATAGGCTCCAGATCGGCTTTCTGCCGTTCCTCAAGTTCGTCCGGATTCGCGAGGAAGTAGTCGTCCGACCATTTCGACATTCCTGCATTGCCCCTGAAGGCTGCGATAAATCGTCCTTCGGGGTTGAGAATCTGGACTCGGTGGTTTCCCCAGTCGGCGATATACAGGTTGAAGTCTTCGTCAACCGTTATCCCTGACGGTCTGCTCAGCCGTCCTTCCAGGCTGCCTGTTGAGCCGAATGTTGCAAGTGGGTTGCCGTCAGAGTCGAACTTCTGAATTCGGTCATTGCGCCAGTCGGCGACGAGCACATTGCCTGCAATGTCCACGCTGATGCCCCACGGGATGTTGAACTCTCCAGGCTCGACGCCCTTCCTACCCCAACCGCCAAGATACCGACCGTCTGCGGTGTATCGCTGGATTCGATGGTTAAGCCCATCCGCAACCAACAGGTTGCCTTCAGGGTCGAATGCTATGCCGGATGGGCGGTTGAACTCGCCATCGCCCTTTCCATGGATGCCCCAACTGTCAATGAAGCCGCCGTCCGTATCGTATATTGAAATGCGGTGCAACGCCTCGTCAGTTACGAACAAATTGCCGTCGGAGCTCATTGCTAAGGCACAGGGCCACATCATCTGACCTTGCGCAGTGCCTCCGTTAGCAAACTCGCTCAGGTAGTCCTCTTCCACGGTGCAGATAGTGATGCGCTTGGAGACCATGCGCTCAGCAACGTCGGACCCGGCACGGTTAAGCACGTAAAGAGTGCCGTCATCCCCGATGGCTAAATCAATCGGATTGTTGAAGCCGCGTCCCGTAACGGAGAGGAAGCCGATGACATGGCTGTAGCGGTAGATCATACTGCATTCCCCGATTTGTTCACGCCAACTGGTACTCGCGCGTGGATGCAATGAGCTGCATCATCTCTATTATGCGGCTCGTTGACTCCGCTTTGTCGGGTTCGGCGTCGAAGCGCAAGTTTCCAAGTGTGGAAGCGTGATCGTAGAGTTCGGTCCGCGTACGCTCGGAGGCTTCGAGACAGCCCATCATTTCAATGCCTGAATCCACGAAGCCCTTCGGAGACAGGTTTCCTTGCGCCTCAATTCGGTCAACGATCTCGCGCACACCCGTCTTGCTGTGGTCGGAGAAGAGATCCACCGCGAAGTTGATGCGGTTCACCAAGCCTGCGGTATTGATCCATTCCATTCCCGTGTGCCAGCCTTCGACGCTCGGCGGGTCAAGAATGCGCTGTCCCATGAAGTTCGCCTGAAAGCCGAGCTGTATGTCTTCTACTTCGGGGAAATCAAAGCTGCCACTTAGCCGAGCAGAACCGACGACCATTTCGACCGGACTCTTCACTCTGCGGAACGCGGACTGCTTGAAGAAATCGGAATGGAAGAGCGTTCTCAGAGTGGCTCGAATATCGTAGTCATTCTTCATCAACTCCGCTGCCAGAAGATTGACTGCTTCGGGATTCTTAGGCGGGACAGTCTGCCAGGCTGGAACCTGAGCATCGTCCTCTACGAAGAAGTTGTACAGATGGCGCCCTAAGAAGCGGGCAGTGGAAGGATTGGAGCAGATGATGCCTATCACATCTTCTCCATCGAATCGTCCACGTTCGCCGAGGAACTTCTTTTCTCCGTCATCGTGGTCTTCGCTCAAGTATTGGAATTGCCAGTCTAGGCGTCCATAGGGCCATACTGAATCACGTGAAACCCTGGAGGCGTGAAGCGGCGCGTTGTGGATGGTCCAGCCGGTGAAGGCGCGCGAGCATTCGCGCACGTCTTCTTCGGTGTAGTTGCCGACTCCCATAGAGAACAGTTCCAGTATTTCCCGACCATAGTTCTCGTTTACGGCATCTTTGTGGTTGTCTTTGTTGTCGAGCCAGAAAATCATGGCGGGATCGCGAGAGAGCTCCAGCAGCAGATTGCGAAAGCTGCCCAACCCGTGCCTGCGGAACATCTCGACTTGCTTCAGAATTGCCTTGGGCTGATTGAGCTTGGTATAGCCGGTGGCGAAGACCTGATGCCAAAAGAGGGCTATCTTCTCTTCCAACGGGCGACGCGTGTTTATCATGCGGTAGAGCCAGTAAGCCTGGCAGCTTTCAACATAGATAAGGCTGTTCTGGTCGATATGGTAGCGCCTGATGAGGTCTTCGTCTTCCAGCGCAGGCGGCGCGTCTTCAGGATGAAGCAGTTCTTCGACGGTGGCATCATAGCCTTGGGAGACATACCTCTCCAGTTCTCTGTGGTTTGCGCCGAAACCGGCGCGGCGCATCAGGTGAGCCATCAATGCAAGATTACTGTCTGTCATGAGGACCCACTCCTAAAGTCTTCAACAACCTGGACGGTTGAGCCACATTATACTCAACGGATTAGGGCGTCTCAACCGCTCGTTTCCTGTCTCTCATATTCCCTTGAACGGCGCCGCGTTCTCGCCAACTTGGGAGTTCCTGCCTATCGTGAGTGAATGGCGGCTGCCCATTCGCTTTTGGCATTATGCGCTGAGTGGCCAGAACCACACTATCAGCGGTGTAGCTACGGTGATTATGATGATGTCTAGCGGGAGTCCCATCCGCCAGTAGTCACCAAAATGGTAGCCTCCCGGCCCCATAACTATCGTGTTGGACTGATGCCCTATCGGAGATAGGAAGGCGGAAGACCCGCCTATTGCGACTGCCATCAGGAAGGGGTCGGCTGACGCTCCAATTGCCGCGGCAACACCGAGTCCGACGGGCGCCATGAGGATCACTGCCGTGGCGTTGTTGATCCAGTCCGACAGAAGCATAGTTATAAGCAGGACTAAACCGACCATTGTCCAAGGGGGCAAGGATTCGCCCAGATCGGTCAGGGTTGAGGCGATACGCAGCGCGCCCCCGGTTGTTTCCAGAGCTTCACCAACCGGAATCATAGCGCCCAGCAGAATGATGATAGGCCAGTTGACCGCTTGATACGCGGCTTGGAGGGACAGAAAGCGACTGACCAGAAGTAGGACAACCGCGCAGGGCAGCGATACGTGGATCGGGACGATGCCGAAGATGGTCAGGATGAGGGCGACGGCAAATGTCGCAACAGGAACAAGGAGCGGGCGGCGGCGCTGCTCGACCGTCAATTCGCGCTGAGCCAGGGGAAGCAAGCCCAACTGCGGCAGGGCTGCCTGCACCACCTCCGTTCTGCCCTGAAGCAGCAGCACGTCTCCCACTTGCAGCATCAGTTGACTGAGCCTTGTTACCAGCCGATTGCCCCTCCTTGAAACGCCGAGGAGATTGACGCCGAACGCAGAATGCATGTGCATGTTTCGCACGGTGTTCCCATCCGCGAGGCCGTTTCTCATTACGACCGCCTCAAGCAGCGCCACGTCCTCAGACTCGACTGTTCGCACCACGTCCGATCGTATGTCTCTGAAGATTTCGAGCGCGAAACCGGTCCGCGTCAAGAATGCTCTTAAATCCTCGGGGGCAACCTCTACTATGAACACGTCGCCCACGTCGATTATCTGATAGCTGGACGGCGCGCCGTAGCTCAATCCCCTGTGAATAAGTCCTGCGATTGCCACGTCTTCCCCGACCGATTCCTCAAGGTCTCGGACGAGCTTGCCCACGAACGGAGAGTTCTCGATCGCCCGCACTTCTACCATGTAGTCGGCGATGTCGATTGCGTCCGACAGGCTGGCGCTTGGCCGTCTCGACGGAATCAGCCGCCACCCAATGAAGCAGATGAAGAGCAGACCGGAGATTGCGATCAGCGCTCCCACCGGCGTGAAATCGAACATTTGGAAGGATTTACCCACCGCCTCTTCTCGGAAGGTGGAGATAATAATGTTCGGTGGAGTGCCAATCAGAGTGGTGAGTCCGCCTAGCAAGGAGGCGAAGGACAAGGGCATAAGATAGGGCGAGTAAGGGCGCTTCGCACTGTTGGCTACTCTGACTGCGAGCGGCATGAGCAGGCTCAATGCTCCCACGTTGTTCATGAACGCAGAGAGGACGGCTACCAGTCCTGACAGCGACATTACCTGCACGGTTAGTCGCTCGCCAACACGAGAATACCAGCGCCCCAGCACATCAATGACGCCTGAGTTTTCGAGGACTTTGCTCAGTACGAGGACCGCTCCGACGGTTATGACCGCGGGGTGACCGAACCCGCGGTAGGCGTCGGCTGCGGGTACGATGCGGAGGACGGTGAGGATAAGCAAAGCGCCCGCGGCGACGATGTCGTAGCGTATCTTGCCCCAAATGAACATCACGAGCGCTACGAGCAGTACACCGAATACAATTGCTTCATCCATAGAAATGCGGACCCGACTTCTGTTTGCGCTTCAGCTCGATAGAGACATAAGCATAGCATCCTATCCAGCCTCGCGCTTCTTGCACGCTCCTTGCACGCTCCTTGCATAAGAGGGCAGCCCAATGTGGTTTTGGCAGGGTATCCATGGCGACTACGGAAACCCCGCAGCTGCCCAGCCCTTACAAACAAAAGTGAGTGAGGATTAAGCGAGCGAGGGGCGATTAGCGAGCGAGCGAGTGAGGATTAAACGAGTGAGGGAGGATTAGCGGCTTTCTGCTACAATGACGGGCACGTTGAAAGGAACCACGCCTCGAGAGGAAACAAAAATGACTACTCCGCCACCGCCGGACATTATTGCAGAGGCAATCGCAAAGACTGCCGAGATGAACCCACAGGAGACCGATGGCGAATGGCTTGAAGTCGTCACCGTGGAGGCCAGCCGTTACATCAAGGAATGGGACGTTGCAGAGTGCTGGCGTTGGAGCGATTGGCCTGACAGAGCGGCGCATTTTCCAGGGACCACAAAGTTAGATATGGGGATAGACGCCGTAGCCGTGCGCCGCAGCGACGGGAGACACATCGCAATTCAGTGCAAATCGCGCCGACTCAATGACGAGGGACGCGGCTCCTCAATTGTCTTGGGCGAGATTTCAAAGTTCGCCACCACCGCGTCCGGCGACTTCTGGGCCGAACGCTGGGTAGTCACCAACGGCGACAATCCACTGGCAAGTGGCGCGCAGCAGTCAGTGTCTATGAACGAGAAGCCACTCAAACTTGTCAATATCACGAACGATCTGCACCAGCAGCAACAGGCAAGCACATCATCCGAAGAGTGCGGACACTGTGTGAGTCCTGATAGTGAGGACACGATACGGACGAAATCCTGCATGCAGAACGAAGCCGTTGCCAACAGCGTCCGCATTCTCAAGGAGCAGGAGCGCTCCGAGAGCGGCGGTCTGCCGGTTGGCGAGGCTCGCGGCAGAATCATCCTGCCTTGCGGAACGGGCAAGACTCGCATTTCGCTTCGGATAATAGAAGAACTGACGCCGCCGGGCGAATTGTCGGTTGTCCTATGCCCATCCATCGCGCTCGTAGCGCAGATAAGACGTGAGTACCTGCAAAACGCAGCCGTTCCGATAGACGCGCTGGCGGTCTGCTCGGATGTCACGGCAGGCTACGACCCCAAGAAGGAGGGAAGTCGCAACGCCACGCTTGATCCGACAGTCGATAACGGCAATGTCAGCGCTTCCGAAGTGAAGGGCAGAGTAACGACCGACGCCGGCGAAATAGCCGCCTGGATGCGTCAGGGAGTTCTTCACAATGACATCAAGCGCAATGACATCAAGCGCAATGGCATCAAGGTATTGATAGGCACATACCAGAGCAGTGACAAAGTATCGGAAGCTTTGCTGAGCGCCGGCGTCAGGGCGCGCGTGCTGATAGCCGACGAGGCGCACAGAACGGCGGGGCTGAAGCGCAGGAACTCCAAATCCGCCGCTGCCAACGAAGAAGAAAAGCATCTTCGCGACTTTACCGTCTGCCACGACAGCGACAGGTTTCCCGCAACCTACCGCGTATATCAGACGGCTACGCCGCGCATCTACGACGGCAAGCCCGCCACAGGAAATCCGAACTGGATAGTGCGCTCGATGGATGATGAGACTACTTTCGGCGTGGAACTGTACCGCAAGAGTTACTTGGAAGCCGTCCGCAACCGGTGGCTGTCCGACTACCGCATCATCGCTATGGGCATCAACGACTCGGATGCCTTCGAGACCGCGAATGTCTTGGCGAAGAACACCAAGAGCAAGGGGCGTGGCAAGCTCACGACTACCGACTACCTTCGCGGCCTCGCCTTCGCCCTCACGATGGGCGGAGCGACACAGGGCGGCGAAGTTGACATTCGCTCGTGCATCGCTTTCATGAACACCGTCGATAAGTCCAAGAACATGGCGGAAGACCTGCAAACCGACAATGTGAAGCAGTGGGTATCTCGTTGGCTTGCCGAGAACGCGGTTGGAGGCGCATTAGCCGATTACAGCCTCGAACACCTGGACGCTTCGAGCAACGCCGCGGCACGAGAGACCGCAAAGGGACGGCTTGCCGCCGCCAACTCGGAGAACCCTCATGGCATCATAAATGTGGGTATCTTCGGGGAGGGCACGGACTCGCCGTCGCTGAGCGCCGTGGCGTTTTTGGAAGCGCGCAAGAGTCCCATAGATGTGGTTCAGGCGGTCGGGCGCGCGATGCGAACCGCGCCGGACAAGGAACTGGGATACATCGTCTGCCCCATCCTGATACCGCCGCACGCCGATCCCGAGAAGTGGCTCAGCACGAGCGACTCGGAAGAGGGCTGGCAGGAGCTTGGGCAGATACTCCGCGCGCTGCGCGCCCACGACAGCCGCATAGAAGACAACCTTGGGGAACTGCTGCACCTGTACATCCCCAAGGCGCCGCCGGTCGAGCGCACGCTTGTCGCCGTCGCCGCAGGCGAAGGCAGCCGCATCCGGTACGGCGAGGTCATCGGCCCGCCCGGAAGGGCGCAGGAAGCCGTGGAGCTGATGTTGGACGGCAAGAGCCGCGCCGAAGCCGGAATACAGCGCATCGATGAACGACTCGATATACAGACGACCGACATGCAACAGCCTGCCGTCCTGCAGCAGAACGCCGAACGGCATATAGCCGAAGCGCAAGCTACTTATGAAACGCCGGAGATGACGCATGTCCTCACCGCCAAGCTGAATGAGGACGGCAGCAAGGAACTCCGCGCCGACACCGTAGAGCGAGAGAATCCAAAGGCCGGAGAGTCTCGCGGCATTGTGAACATACGGAAGACGAAGGCGAAAGCCAAAAGGATGATAAACGACGGCAAGGGCGGCATCTGCGTGCCGGCGCGCGATAAGCGCAAGCCACGCAAGACCGCGCGTGAGCGGGCAGAGGAAGCCGGCCAGATTATGCTCAAGCTGAGCGGGCTGGAAGAGTACGGCAGCGCCATCAGGATGAACCTGCTGTCCAAGTCCGGTCTAACCGAGAACCGAGTGATGCGCGACCTCAACATCCTCGAGGCGAGCGTCGGCGAAGCGGCGCACCACATGCGCGCCGACGAGCTTCTGCCCGCGCTGAACCGCCACTTCGGACTGGACAGGCTCAAGAAGACGGACAAGAAGCAGGCGGACGGCTGCACCATCGCCGCCCTTCTGATGATGAACGCCGCTATGCTGCACCAGCGCATCAGCAACGGCGGCTGGCTCTCAGGCATCAGCGACCTGTCGCTCATCAAGAACGAAGTCAACGTCGTTCGAAGGCTGAGCCGCGAATGGGAGCGCATTATGCGCCACGATTTCCGTCCGGTACTCGAACCCGCGCTGGAAGCTATCTATGCCGTCGAAGAGACGGGCAAGACAGCCGGCTTGGAGCGCGCCCTGCATCATCTCGCAGCCGAAGCCGAGCGCATCGCGGAGACCTACGCCGACATGGGCGCAGACCACGCGGGGCCGCTGTTCAACCGCGTGATGGGCAATCAGGCGTCGGACGGCGCGTTCTTCACCAGGCCGGTTGCCGCTTCCATAGCCGCCCGGCTCACGCTGGACGCCTGCGGCGAGCAGGACTGGACTGACCCCGCCGTCTGGCAGCAGCATAAGACAGTTGATCTCGCCTGTGGCAGCGGCACTCTGCTCGCCGCTATGCTGGCTGACATGAAGCGCAGGGCAAGTGAACAAGGCGCGGACGCCGAGACGCTGACCCAGCTTCAGAAGCTGGCAGTCGAGGATGTGATCAAAGGGCTGGACATCAATCCCGTGTCCCTCCAGCTTGCCGCGTCCCAGCTGACGGCAGGCAACCGGCGCGTCAGCTACCGCCGAATGGGGCTGCACCTGATGCCATACGGACCCGACAGGGACGACCCGAGCAGGGTGTCCGTGGGAACTCTGGAACTGCTCGGTCAGCAGGCTGTGGTGCGAAGGCATAACGAGCTGGACCTGGGCGACGATATTATAAATGTTCAGA
>JAGGDZ010000300.1 GCA_024648655.1 Chloroflexota bacterium
CACAGCCACGCGCTGCGGAATGTTAAATCCTTGCACCGCTCCTTGAGTTAGGTCGATTTCGCCGTCAACCCACACCTCGCCATAGTCGTCGATGCAAGTCTCGATGAGGCAGCGCGTACCACGTACGTCGTTGCCCTCCACCGTATCCGGAATCGTAACTTCAATGCGGTACCAAATGAATGACAATCCATGAGTCCGCCATTCTGCAAGATCGTCGCAAATATCCCATCCTGAGTCGTCGTAGTCCGGCAAGCGCGCCGGGCTGCCTTCGCTCAGCGCTGCAAGCCCTTGATTAGGTTCGCCCGGCACAAGCCCCACTGCGTACCTCCATTCACCGCCCACAGCCCTCAAGTCGTCCGGATTCTGCAAGTCAAGAGTTGCCCTCGGCATGTCCAGCCTCCTTCGTTCTTTTTCTGCAACTATATTCTATCCTGTCTATCCTGTACATGTGTTAGTGGTAACCGTCCCAAAGGCGGTGTTATAAAAAAGCGGGGAATCCTGATAAGATTTTGAGTGAACAACCAAAATCAAAGGAGCCCCCGCCGATGCCAAGAGTACGATTTACGCTGTCACAGGTCAAGGAGCATCCCGACACTCGCCCGTCGAGCTGCCCATATCGCGCCGGAGTTGCATTCTACAAGCACGGGCATCGGTGGGACATTTGTTGACCGCTCCGGGATGCGAGTTGTCGAGGATGGAGCGCTGGGTGAGGGATAATGTGGAGTTGAGGCGGCTGGTGTTGGAGTTAAGCGACAAGTGGAGGAGTCTGACGAGATACAAACGGGTAACAGGACTTCCGGAGACGAATAACGGGACGGAGCGTGTGATAGGGAGGAGCAAGATAAGGTACAAGACGATAAGGGGATATAAGAGTGTGGCGGGGATGCTGAACGGGTTGTGGCTGACGCAGTGGGTGTGGAGTGGAGATGACGGACTGTCGCTGAGTGAGTCGATGGCGGCGTAGTCGTCCGGCGTCTGAAATCGCAGGCTGCGGTGTCTTGTTCACTCCTCCCGAAACTCCACACCGCCTTTGGGACGGTTACAATGTCTTCAGTTCGTTGATGTGGGAGTTTTATTAGGCTATACTCGCAGCAAGGGCAGGATCGATTTAGCAAGGAGGAAATCATGGTAAAGCCAAGGCAATTGGGCCATCTGGTGCTGAGAGTACGAGACCTGGAGGCTTCCGAGAAGTGGTACTCTGAGGTACTCGGTCTGCACACGACAAACAAGCGGCCCGGACAGATGATATTCATGAGCGCACGAGATGACTCATCGCACGAACTGGCTTTGGTGAGCGTCGGCGAAGATGCTCCTGGACCCGAAGAGACGCGCGTAGGCCTTTATCACTTCGCCTGGGAGATGGAGTCGTTCGAGGACCTGAAGGCTCTGTACGAACACATGAAGGCGAAGGATGTCAACATCGGTGGAATCGGAGACCACGGAGTGTCCATGGGCGTGTACCTGTTTGACCCGGACGGCAATGAGATCGAAGTCTATCACGAGATGCCGCAGTCCGAATGGGTTGTAGGTGAAGACGGCGACCTGTTCCGTGCCGAGTATCCACACAAGCTCGAGGCAGAAACAGTTCCCGCCTAACCTTTGAATGGCTGCACGGGCGGTTAGGAACGGCGAAAGTGGTCCCAACCGCCCGCATTGATATTCAGTGGATTCCCACTCGCATCCAACACGGTTAAGCCCTTCTCTGCCCCGACAACCTCTCCTATAACCTTAATCGGCGTAGAAATCACCTGCTGAGCGGAATGTATGACGCTCTCAGGCGCGGCAAAGAGCAGTTCGTAGTCCTCGCCGCCACTGAGCGCAAGATTCAGCCAGCCGGAGGGGAACGTACCTTTCAGCCGGTCGTCAACGGGTATCATTAACGTGTGGATTTGAGCGCCGACACCGCTTGCGCGGCACAGCTTTCCGAGGTCGTCAACCAGACCGTCGCTGATGTCCATCGCGCAGCGCACGCCAACACTCGCTAGAGATTCTCCTTCCGAGACTCGCGGCATGGGGCGATTGTGCGCGTCCCTAAAGTATCCGCAGCTTGCTAGACCGGACTCGTCCGCTCCTTCCGTCATCAACTTGAGGCCGGCTGCGGAAGAGCCTAAGTTTCCGGTTACGGCGATGCAGTCGCCGGGTCGTGCCTTATCACGCAGCAGCAGCTCTTGGTCTCCGACGCGGGCGAAACCTTGCAGCGCAACCGAGATGAAGAACGCAGGCGACTTCACGATGTCGCCGCCAACAACAGCCCCGCCGCATGCATCGGTGAGACGCATCATGCCATCGTACATCTCCAGCAAGCCCTCGACGGGGATGTCGCCGCGCAGACCTAGGGTTACGGTGGCGAACGACGGCGCGCAGCCCATCGCCGCTACGTCGCTGACATTGGTCGCCAGAGCCTTCCAACCCAGATCTCGCCAGCCGGTATAGCTCAGGTCGAAGTGGACGCCTTCCACCATCGTATCGGCAGTGAAAACGCGTACTCCTTCCGCTGAGTGCCACGCCGCGGCGTCATCTCCTATTGAACGCAGCATTCGGAAGCCGCTCCCTTCGAGAGCTTGAATGCCTTGCCGATTGGATGCGGAGATTGCTCCCGCCAGGGTGTCGATTAGCTCAAATTCCCCCAAATCTCTTACATTCATCGTGCATCCATCGTGCATCGTGATTGCATCATATCCGTGCCGGAATAAGCCGCTCAATATCCCTTCAAGAAAGTTAGTGGAACTGACAGATCGGTACAGCTAGGATAACAGCCGCAATGCCGGCATCCTGATAAGGAGGTGTTCCTGTGAGATTCACGGACATCATATGCAAGATGAGGATGGAGTGGCTCCGATTACCATAAATCGCCCTGACGAACATATGCCGCCTCCGCGCGCAATAGACTCAACGCAGTATCCGATGCGCCCTGTTCACCGTATTCAAGAGCAGTATCGTTGCCGGTAATGATGGCAGACGCCGCGCTCAGCGAAACTGGCACGGTAATTCCGTCGGGTACATTGACGTGAATGCGAACGGCGTATGAGACTACGCCGCGCTCGGTGCGCGCTTCACTTCCGATATAGCTGACGCTGCCGCCTAGGGTTGTGTCACCGATACTGTCGATATTGACAAGAGCATTCGCCCCCTCGTCCACGTAGGGCCTTCCCGCCGCGTCTATAACGCCTTCAATCGCCACCACCTCGGTTGAAACGACTTTCAAGACTGTCAGCTCGACACCTACCGGGTCATCGACATCGATGCTTACCAGCGCGACTATACCGTCCATAGGCGACGTAATCACCGCTCCGTCAAGGGACTCCTGAGCTTTATCCAGCGTTGTCTGCGTGAGAGCTAGTTCGGCCTCAGTGGCGGCAATCTGGGCACGCACCAAGTCTTGGATTTCGTCTAGCCTCGTTTCGGCCTCTCTCAGAGCGGCGGATGCAAGTTCGAGATGCTTGCCCGCTCTCTCAATGTGAAGGGCATCATCCTCGGCGCGTTCGAGAGCGTCGTTCGCCTCCTCGAAGGCAAATTCAGACTGTGCGAGAGCGGCGCGAGCAAGTGCGACATTGAGCGGGTCTATGTCAACAGTCAGTTCTGCAAGGTCATCCTCTGCTTCTTGCAAAGACGCATGGGCGAGGGCTAGTCGCTTTTCCGCACTTTCAACTATGCTGGCGTCTGGCCCGTCTTCCAACTCTTCGAGAGCGTCCTGGGCGTCCGACAAAGCCGCTTCGGCTGCTGCGACGGCATCTTCGGTCTGTTCGGCTGTAGTGTTGGCATTGTTGCGCGCGGCGGCAAGCGCGTCTCTCGCCCTATCAAGGGCATCATATCCATTTTCTAGTTCGCGGGTTATGCAACGCTCGGTCCTGGCAAGCGCCCTTTCGTCTGTGCAGGTTGGAACTACACCGCCAAATTGGGGATGCAGGTTTAGCCAGGCCCAGATGGCAGGCTCGAACCAGCGTGTGTTAGGGTCGTCGCGGGTTGGCTCCAAATCAATATAGTCAGGGTTAAAGCGGTAGAAAGTGGCATCTAGGTCGATACCCCATTCATCTATCACTTCTTGAGACGTCATCTGCAATTCGGCTTCGGTGAGTTCAGCGCCGAACCAGAACTTGAACAGCGCAATGTATTGCTCTCTAATCAAGTATTCGGCGTCTTCCGCCTGCATCAGAGCATTCTGCGCAGCCGCCTGTGCGTCCGCTCTGCCTCTGCTTGCGGCTTCAAATGCGTTGGTTGCAAAGGACACGCCGTTGCGGGCATCCCGCAGTGTCTCTTCAGGATAGCTGCCGTCCTTAATGTCGTCATAAGCTTCCTGAGCCGCGTCCAATTCCACCTTTGCGGCCGCGACTCTTGCTTCCGCGCCTGATATAGCGATCTGCCGCGGTTTCAAGAGGTCGTCTAACTGCTCGCGCGCCCTATCGAGAGCGATCTCCGACTGAGCGACTGCGAGCCGAGCGCCCGCCACGTTAATTCCGGGACGCTGAGTCAGGTTATCAAGTCCTGCCTGCGCCTCGTCCACAGCGACCTCTGCGTTAGCAACATCAAGTTCGGCATTCGCTATCTGTAGATTCGGGTCAAGGCGGAGAGAATTGAGGTTTGCCTGCGCGGTGGTTGCCGCTAGCTGAGCGCCCGCCACCGCCGTTCGGAGCTGTGAGATGCTCTGCTCGTCGAGCGACGCGAGAGGTTGTCCGCTACTCACAGCGTCTCCCTCTTTGACCATTACTTCACCAACAACGCCGGCCGACTCGAACGCGAGGGATGCGGTGTTCGGAAATACCAGACTGCCTGAAACTACGATGTCACGAGGACCGGTCTGCGTCTGAACTAATCCTGACGCAGCCGCCTCCTCAGGCGCGGCATCCGAAGAGTTATCTCTGCCACTACAGGCGACAATGGCGAAAGACGCTGCCAGCAGCAGTGGCAGAATTGTAAGTCCAAAGCCATAATTACGCTTTGCGAAATGCGCGAAAGAGCAGTTCATTCAGTCTTAACCTCTCTACGAAGACGATTTCAGTGGGGAAAACCAATCCCGGTGCGGGAGGCGAGGCCCTAGGACATGATAGCACAGGAAACCGTGGGGGACGGTTCACTTTCAGGGCATTCCAGGGCAATCGCATTGTCTAGGTATAGGGTAGGTATAGGATATGAGATGGTAAGGCATGGTGTGCATAATAACTGACCTGACATAAGAAGAGACAAAGATGGATGCGACAGCAGCAGGCAACTTGGCGGCAGGCAACTTGATTGAGTCATTTTCACGCATAGAAGATCCGCGTTCAGACAGCGGCAAGCGACACGACTTGATGGACATCATATCCATAACTATATGCGCGGCGATATGCGTGGAGGGCTGGTCTGATGTGGGGTTGTTCGGCAAGTCCAAATACGACTGGCTCAAGAGATTTCTTAAGCTGCCCAACGGCATTCCATCACATGACACCTTTGGCACACGACACCTTTGGGCGTGTGTTTTCCAGAATAGACCCCGTTCAGTTTCAGAGAAGTTTCGTAGATTGGGTCAAGGGCATCAGCGAACTGACGCAAGGCGAGGTCATAGCGATAGACGGCAAAACGTTGAGACGCTCTCACGACAGCAGTCGCGGCAAAGCGGCTATTCACATGGTCAGGAGCTAATATCGAAAATTGTGGAAGCGGAGACAGTCTATGTTGTGCACAGAGACTGTAAGGAGCGTCGCAGGCAATGGGAACGGCCACCACAGCCTGCCCCGTACTGGGTACGGAGACGAAGCCGAGGAGCCGGTCAAGCCGAAGGGCCGCAAGAGTAAGCCTCAGCCCGCAAGCCTCTCGATGTTTGAGTGGGCGCTTAGAGATGTTTGAGTGGGCGCTTAGAATGGAGGAGGAGCGAGAGAAAAAGACCTTGAGCTCGGGACGCTAGACCGGAACGAACAGGGGGAGGGCACCAGCGATGCCCTCCCCCTGCTGTTCATGTGTACGGTCTTTTTCTGTTGCCCGAAATAAGGACGGAGATCGGCGCCGGTCGTCCCTACTCCGTGGGCGTTGCCACGACCGCCTCCGAGTATTCGGATAGCGAACCGTTGCGCACCTGTACCTGGAACCGGTAGGTTTCCCCGTTGGTAAGCTCGCCCACCACGTGACTCATTGACGGGCCGACCGTGACGTATGTATACGTCCACCACACGGGCGACAGCGCACAGTCCGCGCCCTGGCAGTACCGGTAGAGGTATCTGTCGATGGCATTGCCCTCGTTGGACGGCTCGCTCCAGCGCAGTGTCACCTGGCCGTCCCCCGCCTCGGCGGTAAGGTCCGTTACCATGCCTGACGGGACCTGCCCGTGCCTGGCACTGGCCCCATTCTGGTTGGACGGCTGTCCGGCAATTCCCATCGCATCCACCGCCCGTACCTGGAAGCGATACTCGCCGCCCGGCGTCAGGCCCCGTACGTAGTAGTACACGGTCTCGACCTTAGATCCCTCGCCCTTTACCTCGTACAGGTCGGTCTTGCTCTCGGAGAAGCGCTGCCAGGATGCCGTGGCCGGGTCGCAGTCTCTGCCTTCGCACAAACGCAGGTCGTAGTGGGTGATTGGCGCGCCGCCGTCGGTAGGAGCGGTCCAAATGAGCTGGACCAGCCCGTTGCCCGGACCCGGCTCGGCCTGAAGGTCGGCGATGCTCATGCTCCCCGGCGGCACGCTACCGGGCGCGTGAGTGCTCCCGCTGCCCGATGCTGACCAGGGACTGTCCCCCTCGGCGTTGGAGGCGCGCACCTGCACCTCATACGTTGTGTCGGCGTCCAGGCCACTTATCTGGGCGCTGGTCCCGCTCACGTCCCGGGGTCCATCTTCCCAGCCGCCGCCGTTATGTTGGTAGCGCAGGTCGTAGCCCTCGATGGCAGGCTTGCCCGCGTTGTCGGGCGCACTCCAACTCACGTCCAGCTTGTCCGTTTCTGCAGGAGCGGCCGTCACCTCAGGCGCGGCAGGCGCAGACGGAGGCTCCTCTTGGTCGTTGACATCGATGGTCACGGTGATAGTATCGCTGCCGTCGTTGCCGTCGTCCACCGTCACCTCTACCGTGTAGCTGTAAACATCCTCGTAGTCCAGCGCCGACCTTGCCTGCAGCTGGCCGCTGCTTTCCACGATGCTGAAGGAGGATGCGTCGGGTCCGCCCAGGCTGTAGGTCAGGTCGTCGCCGTCGTCGTCGGTCGCAGCGATGGGACTGCCGATGTCGCTGCCCGCAGGCGTGTTTTCGACTACGCTGCGCGACGCCGTGTCCCCGTCCTCGAAGACTGGGGCGCTGTTCGACGCCGTATCCCCATCCGGGGCGAGCAGGGTGTTGTACGCTTCCAAGGATTTGGCGGTTGCCACGACCGGATCTAACACCTGTGCGAACGCGCTCGTTGCCTGCGCCGTCACGCCCTGTTCCGTGGGCGTTGCGACTACCACCTCGGAGAACTGGGACTCGGTGTTGTTGAAGGCAAC
>JAGGDZ010000373.1 GCA_024648655.1 Chloroflexota bacterium
TGCAAGATGAAAAGGGGGACGGCTATCATAGCCGTCCCCCTTTTTTTTGTAGATTGCCCGTGTCGTTTGAATAGTCAGGGTTTGAATAGCTAGGGAAGGGAGCATCACACCCCATCCTAACCTTCTAGCCTTCGTCATCAAGGGGGAAGGGGCTTTATCGGACTATGACGGCTGCCTGGGAGGCGCCATAGTATCGCCCCGTCGGGAACGCCTGCGCCTTGCCGCAAGCACGCGCGCTTGCGATCGCCTGAGCGAGAATACTGCGCGCTGCAAGTCCATGTCGGAGGTTCTGTTGGCGATGCGCTCTTCGGCTCGGCGTACGGCCGCTTCGGCGCGCTCGATGTCGATCTCTTCGGCTCGTTCCGCAGTGTCGGCGAGTATCGTAACTCTATTCGCCAGAACTTCCAGGAAGCCACCGCTGACTGCCATGTAGTTCTCTTCGCCGTCCTTGTCCACGCGAATCTCGCCCGGCTGCAATGCCGTGAGCAGAGGCGCGTGGTTCGGCAGGATACCTAGCTGCCCGTCAATACCGGGAGCAACGAGCATGTCCACATCCTCGGAATAGACCATCCGCTCGGCGGTTACTATTTCCAGTCGCATAGTAGCCATTCAGACAACTTCCTATTTTACTCGTCCTTCGACAGGCCCAAGGCAAACGAGGTACTCAGATACCTAATTGTTAAGTCGCAATTGTTAAGTCGCACTATTGGATTCCCGCGAATGTGGGAATGATGATGCCCCGTAGATTAGCTAATGGCAGCCATCTGCTCGGCGCGCTCGACTGCTTCGTCGATTGTGCCAACCATGTAAAATGCCTGCTCCGGCAGGTCATCGTGCTGACCGTCAAGAATCTCCCTGAAGCCGCGCACCGTCTCGCGTATAGGGACAAAGCGACCCGGCGCGCCTGTGAAGACTTCCGCAACGAAGAAGGGTTGCGTGAGGAAGCGCTGAATCTTGCGCGCCCTAGCCACAGTCTGGCGGTCTTCGTCGGAAAGCTCTTCGATACCGAGAATCGCGATGATGTCTTGCAGGTCGGCATAGCGCTGGAGGACCTGCTGCACACCGCGCGCCACATCGTAGTGTTCCTGTCCAACCACGGCAGGCTCTAGGATGCGGGAGAAGGAAGTGAGCGGGTCAACTGCAGGATACAGGCCCTGTGCCGCGAGTGCGCGCTCAAGGGCAACAACCGCGTCGAGGTGTCCGAAGGTTGTTACGATGCCGGGGTCGGTGTAGTCGTCCGCCGGCACGTAGATTGCCTGAAACGACGTGATGGAGCCGTTGAGAGAGGATGTGATGCGCTCTTCGAGGTCGCCCATCTCCGTGCCGAGCGTCGGCTGGTATCCGACCGCGGAAGGCATTCTGCCGAGCAGAGCGGAGACTTCCATGCCTGCGAGGATGTAGCGGTAGATGTTGTCAACGAACAGCAGTACATCCTGGCCGCGCTCCTCCTTGAAATACTCAGCCATCGTGAGGCCGGTCAGCCCGACCCGGGCACGGATTCCGGGCGGCTCGTTCATCTGTCCGAACACGAGCACGGTGTTGGCTAGAACGCCGGACTCCTGCATTTCGCGCCAGAGGTCGTTACCCTCGCGGGAGCGCTCACCCACGCCGGCGAATACGGACACTCCCTCGTGCTCCTCGCTGATGTTGCGGATGAGTTCCTGAATAATGACCGTCTTTCCGACACCGGCGCCGCCATAGGCGCCGACCTTCCCACCCTTTGTGAAGGGGGTAATCAGGTCCATCACCTTGATGCCGGTTTCCAAAATCTCAACCTGAGTTGCCTGGTCCTCGAATGTGGGAGGCTTGCGATGGATGGGCCAGGAATCGCC
>JAGGDZ010000140.1 GCA_024648655.1 Chloroflexota bacterium
TCCGCCGTTCCACGATGTCCAAGCCAAGCTCATCGGTGGCGATTTTCATCGCGGAGTCTCGCGTGATGCCGGTCAGGTTGTTGTCAGCGACAAGCGGAGTGTGGATGACGCCGTTAGAGACGAGGAACAGGTTCTCACCGCTGCCCTCGGAGACGTCGCCGTCCTGCGTCAGCATTATCGCCTCGTCGAACCCGGAGAGTGTCGCTTCCGTCTTGGCGAGGATGCTGTTGACATAGTGGCCGGAGATTTTGACGCGCGGCGGGATAATGGTGTCATCCACGCGCCGCCACGACGATGTGCAGCAGCGTATCGCCCCATCAACCTCGATGTAGGCGCCGAAAGGCACCACTATGAGCGTGAAGTCGCTGCTCAACTCCTGTAACTTCAGGTTTGCTACACGCTCCTCGCTCTTGTATGCGAGAGGGCGGATGTACAGGTCCTCTTTGTAACCGCAGCGCTGAAGCAGGTCGATAGTGATGTTGCACAGGTCATCCACATCGTAGGGGATGTCCATCATCATGATGCGGCAACCCTGAATGAGCCGCTCGTAGTGCTCGCGCATGCGGAAGACGTAGAGTTTGTCGTGGTCCGCGTTCCAGTTGCCCCGTATGCCCTCGAACACGGCCGTGCCGTAGTGGAGGGCGTGGGTCGTAACGCTCACCTTCGCCTCGGATAGGGGAACGACTTGTCCGCGGAAGAAGGCAAGAGCTTGTGGCATTTGGGAACTCTCCTTAACAGTGATTCGTCAAGCATGTATTATAAGCCGAATACGGGGATGATGTGCAAGCCGTACAGGGAAATTAGGGCTGGGTATTGCTCATTTCACCCCCGTCTCCTTCTACATAAGGGCAGACCTTGCCTTCGACCTTGCCTTCATAGGGGAAGGCTCTAACCTCGTCAAAGGGAAGGGACAAGAGAAACGCAATTACACTCAACTCTGGGAGCTGCGCGAAACAGATCTTTTGTGCCAAGACGGGTGAATGTCGAGGCACGAGTACTATAAAGTTGACCACATACATAGGCGTTGCTAAACTCAGCGCGTACCCATCCCATACTGAACAGATGTTGAGCGCGTCAATGTTCTCGAACGGTCAATCCGACAATACGCCCCCCATTTTAGAAGTGCGTGACCTGGTAAAGGATTTCGGCGGCGTGCGCGCAGTTGACCACTGCTCGCTTGACGTCAGGCCCGGCACCATCACCGGACTGATAGGACCGAATGGCGCGGGCAAAACTACGCTCTTCAACCTCATCAGCGGGTTCCACAAGCCGACTAGTGGGACAATCGCCTTCCTCGGACGGCGCATTGACGGTATGGAGGCGCACGAGACCTTTCATACCGGACTCGTCCGCACATTCCAGATTCCGCGCGAATTCAAGCAGATGACGGTGCTGGAAAACCTTATGCTCGTGCCTGCGAACCAGAGCGGAGAACGGATGTGGACTTCGTGGTTTGTGCCGTGGCGCATACGCCCGCAGGAACGGGCGATAGAGCGGCAGGCGCTGGAAACACTGGAGTTTCTGAACCTCGCGCACCTGAAGGACGAATACGCGGCAAACCTCTCCGGCGGGCAGAAGAAGCTGCTTGAACTTGGCAGGACGCTGATGGCGCGGCCCAAGATGATCCTGCTGGACGAGCCGAGTGCAGGCGTCAGTCCTGCGCTGACGGAACTGCTGATGGAGGATATACGCCGCGCACAGGAAGAGACGGGCATTACCATCCTCATCATCGAGCACAATATGCATGTGGTTATGAGCCTCTGCGATCCGGTTATCGTGATGAGCGAGGGCAAGAAGCTCACCGAAGGCACGCCGGAAGAGGTGCAGCGCGACGAAGAAGTGCTGAGCGCGTATCTCGGATTTGCGGTTGAGGGCGGAGAATGAGCATTCTGGCTGTCGATAATATAGTCGCAGGCTACGGAGAGACGGAGATTCTTCACGGCGTATCTATGCATGTGGAGGCGGGAGAGGCGGTTACGCTTTTCGGTCCGAACGGCTGCGGCAAATCAACGCTCATGAAGACCATTTTCGGGCTGCTGACGCCGACACGAGGACGGGTCGTCTTCGAGGATACCGACATTACAGGCATGGCGACGGACAGGCTCATTCGGATGGGCATGTCCTACGTGCCTCAGACGGGAAACATCTTTCCGTCGCTGTCGATCGAGGAGAATCTGGAGATGGGCGCGTTCGCGGGCGACAGCGATATGCGGGGGCGCCTGTCCGAGATATATCGCATGTTCCCGGACCTGGAGCGTAGCAGACGTCAGCGGGCGGGCAACCTGTCCGGTGGGCAGCGTCAGATGCTTGCGTTCGGGCGAGCGCTGATGCTGAGGCCCAGGCTGCTACTGTTGGACGAGCCTTCGGCGGGGCTGTCGCCCATTATGGCGCAGCTCATATTCGACAGGCTACAAGACATACAGGGAACAGGCATCGCCATACTAATCATCGAGCACAACATACGGACGGCGCTCGCCATGTCCGACAGAGGGTATGTGCTTGCGGACGGCGAGAACCAGCTTGACGGCAGTGCATCCGGCCTGCTCGACAATCCTGAAATCGGGCGACTGTACTTGCGTGGCGGCACGAGAGCTAACAAGGATGGACAGGATTAACAGGACAGGATAAGCGCAAAAAGGGACTACTCCCCTTTCGGGGAACAGCCCTCTATCCTCAGAATAGTTCAGGTGAACTACGATGACCCCGCGCAGCGCTAGTGTATCATAACTACAGGTCAGGATACTGCACGCTATTTGCGGTGGGCATAATTCATTCCAATCCAATCCCCCTGTCTGTACAGGGGGGCAGGCTCCTATCTGCACAGGGGCAGAGATACAAGGAGAAGAACGAGAACGAGCCTGATGTTGATGCAATCAGTTGCTACGCGCACCCGCGCCGTGGCGCTTAGCGAGACCGGTTGGGGCGTCGCCGTGGCGATTCTGTGCTGCGCGCTGTTCGTGGCTGCGCCGGGCAAGATGGTAAACGGCTTGCTGCTGGGCAGCATGATTGCGCTCGGCGCAATCGGCATCACTCTGATATACAGCATCCTGCGGTTCGCCCACATCGCGCACGGCGACTATATGACGCTGGGCGCGTACATAACGCTCTTCCTGCTCACTATCGCGCTGCCCGCGCTTGGAATCGATGGCGCGGGCTTCGGGCCATTCACCTTCGGCTATCCGCTGCTCATTGCGCTGCCCATAGCGGTTGCCGTCTGCTGCGCTATCGCGGTTGCTATCGACAACTCGGTCTATGAGCGGCTGCGCGAGCGCGGCACGGGACTGGTAACGCTCTCAATGGTGTCGCTCGGCATCGCCATCGCTGTGCGCGGCGCGATACAGATGGTATGGGGCACAGAACCACAGAGGCTGCCACGCGCGTCGAAGCCTTTCTACCACATAGACTTCGATATAGCACTGCCCGGAGGCGGCGCGCTGCCATTCGACATACGCATCCCCCCGGACAATATATTTCTCGGGTTGAGCGCTATCGCGCTTGTGGGCGCGCTCTACCTGTTCCTCAATCGCACTCGAATCGGCAAGGCGATGCGCGCCACATCGGACAACATCGACCTCGCACGGGTTACAGGTATCAACACCACACGCATAATCCGGTGGACATGGATAATAGCAGCCGCCTACGCAGCAATTGCAGGAACTCTGATAGCCGTTGCACAGGCTCAGATGCTGCCGAATTCCGGCTGGAACACTCTGATTCCGATGTTCGCGGCGGTAACGCTCGGCGGCATCGGCAAGCCCTGGGGCGCGCTGGTCGGCGGGCTGCTCATCGGCATTACGATGGAGGTGTCAACCGAGTGGATGACGCCGGCATACAAGCCTGCAGTGGCATTCACCGTAATGTTGCTTGTGCTGCTTATACGTCCAAGAGGGTTGTTCGGCGACAGGGATTCGTGACACATGGACTTGCTACTGTTCATAGCGGGCTTCGGCATTCTGGCGGGCATCTACGCGATATTCACGCTTGGGCTGAATGTCCACTGGGGCTATACGGGGTTGTTCAACATAGGTGTGGCGGGGTTCTTCGCGCTTGGGGCATATACGTCCGCGCTGCTGACCACCGCGCCGCCCTCGGCCGACTTGTTCGAGGATTTTTTGTACGGGGGCAATCTTGGCGCCGCGCTGAAGCTTGGGGTTGATGCATGGTTCGTGGTGGCATTAGCGTGCGCCGCTGTGGTGAGCGGTATTGTCGCGCTCGTGGTGGGCGCGATTACGCTGCGCCTGCGAGACGACTACCTTGCCATATCCACGCTGGGCATCGCGGAGAGCGTCCGGCTGATATTTCTCAACGAGAAGTGGCTTGGCAATGGCTCACGAGGGCTGTACAACATTCCCAAGTTCCTCGGAGACCGGATTTCTCCGGACCAGTACGACCTGCTGTACTTTGTGGTGGTGATCGTGGTGCTTGCCGCACTCTACTTCGCCGTTCAACGCGCCATAGACTCACCGTGGGGCCGAGTGCTGCGAGCCATTCGCGAGGACGAAGAGGCGACTGCGGCATCGGGCAAGAATGTATTCCGGTTCAAGCTGCAAGCGTTCATTCTGGGCGCGGCGGTTATGGGTATCGGGGGCGCGCTCTACGCGCACGGCTTCCGTTATGTCGATCCGTTCGTGTTCGACCCGCTGCTGGCGACGTTCATAATATGGGTGATGCTGATGGTCGGCGGGAGCGGCAACAATCTGGGCGCTTTGCTGGGCGCGTTCATAGTCTGGGGAATATGGAGCGGCACGCAGTTCCTACCGGAAGGCATCAACAATCCTAACCTGCGCTTCTTCCTCATAGGCTTCCTGCTGGTGGTGGTAATTCTGCTGCGCCCCAGCGGGATGCTAGGTGAGCGGCGACGGGTATCGCCAGGTTGACGGGCAGGCTAACATAAAGGATTGACTGGGATTCAGTCGATTACTGGACAATGGAAGGTATATGTGAAGGTAAAGGGCAGGACCTCTGTCTGCACAGGGGCAAGCTCCTCCCCCGTCAAGAGGGAACAAGATGAACGGTAATTATGCCCACCTCTAGCAATGCGGCTAGCCGGTAGAGTTATCTACTTCGGCAGGTACTTGCGGTTCACCTTAGCGACGTAGCTGAAAGTGGGATTGACGAACTGGGTGCAGCGCGCCTCCAGCACTTGTCCCAAGAAAAGATATGCCTCGCCGCGTGTGAAGCCGTAGTCGTGCTGAAGCCACAGAATCATCTCGGATAGGGCGGTGCGGAATGCGTCCTCGGCGGGACGCGCCATCGCGGTGGTCATAATGTGAGTGTCGTTGGTGATGCGGGGCCAAGTCATTCCAGCGGGCAGCGGAACAAGTTCACAGCGAAGGCGTACCGTGCCGCCGGTCTCGATGCCGCCCGCGCCGCAGATTTCGCCATCGCCCTGCCTGGCATGCATATCGCCGATGTGGAGCAGCGCGCCGGGCACATTGACCGGCAGCCACACGGACGCGCCGGTGGTCACTTCCTGAATGTCGAAGTTGCCGCCCCACTCGCCTGCCCAGGCGTTTGTCCAGCGAGAATGCTTCGGCGCGACCCCGACCACGCCCAGCATAGGCGCTATCGGGATTTGAAGCGTGTCGGACCAAAGGATGTTGCCGTCGCGTATCTGCACGACCTTGTGGTGCCTCCCCACGCCGCTGTCTCCCATCCAGCCGGGCATCGCTCCCGTGCTGCCACGGTAATTGGTAAAGCCGAACGGCTCTGTCTCTATCTCTCCAACATGCACAATTAGCGCCATGCCCGGTTCAGCGCCGTTGATGTAGATGCAGCCGCTGGAAGGGTTGCCCGCGCGTAGTAGTTCGCGCAGGCGCTCGCCGTCAGGATGGTCGTCCAGCCATGGGCCGCGGTTCATCTGGGTAACGACCTCGAACTCTTCACCGGGGGCAACCCACATGGTGGGGGCATTGTCGGGGCCGGTCTCAAAGTAGAGAATGTCTTTGCCGGAACGCTGCATGGTGATTGCTCCAAGTGTCTAAGAGGATGGCAGGGTAGAAGGAATTTGGGCTGTTATACCAATTCGCTTTACTTGTGACATGAAAGAGGTGGCTTGAATGGGAGATGGCTTAGGTGCTTTGAGGGAGACCGGAACACGCGCCCGTCATCCATGTGCAGACATGTGCAGACGTGATTCAGCGCAAGTGCCTTATGAGACTCCAATCCGCATTAGAATCGATGATAGTGGAGAAAGTCTATCCGCGTATTCGGATCCGTGTCAATCTCCGTGTCAATTCTACTTTTTTGGGGAGACGAGCTTGCCACTGCGAAAGCACACGGGTTGAGGCGGTGGAAACTGACATGCGCCTACGCGCCCTTGACGTTGACTATCTGCCGGAAGGTGTGGATGACCTCGACTAAGTCCTTCGACTGCTCCATCACGAGGTCGATGTCCTTGTACGCGCCGGGCAGCTCGTCGAGGAAGGCTTCTGAGCGATTGACTTCGATGCCGTTCATAAGGCGGTCGAAGTCGTCCATAGTGAAAGAGTCCCGCGCCTTGCGGCGGCTCATGCGGCGGCCCGCGCCGTGCGGCGCAGTGTTGAACGACTCGGCGCTGCCCCTGCCGCGCACCACGTAGCTGCGCGTACCCATCGAGCCCGGTATCAAGCCAAGCTGCCCTTCACGCGCTTCGATTGCGCCCTTGCGCGAGACAAATATGTCCTCGCCGAAGTGGTTCTCGCGCTGCGTGAAGTTGTGATGACACTGGATACGCTCTACGACATCGAAGTCGCCGCAGCGGTACTGCATCAACCTGATAATGCGCTCCATCATCTCTTCGCGGTTCAACAGCGCAAACTCCTGTGCCCATTCCAGATCGGCAATGTAATCGTCGAATTCGGAAGTGCCTTCCTGCAAGTAGGCTAGGTCGGCATTTGGCAGTTCTGCGCCGTCACGCTCCATCATCATCTTCGCTATTTTAATGTGGTGAGCTGCGAGGCGATTGCCAATACCGCGCGAGCCGGAGTGCAGGAACGCCCAGACCCCATCATCTTCATCCAGCACTACTTCGATGAAGTGGTTGCCCGACCCCAGCGAGCCGAGCTGTTTTCGCCAGTTGCGGCTCATCTTGTCGTAAAATGCCAGCCGTCCCAGCTCCGACGCCTTGGCTTCCAGCCGTTCGATGCGCGGCTTTGCGGTCTTTTTGACGCTGCGGTTGTAGCGGCCCGCGCTGAGGGGTATCTGGTGCTCAATGGATTTGCGAACGTCTGACAGGTCGGCGGGCAGGTCGGCGTGGCTCATACTCGTCTTTGCTGCGATCATGCCGCAGCCTATGTCCACACCCACCGCCGCCGGAATGATCGCGCCCATCGTGGGAATGCACGAACCAACCGTCGCGCCCAGTCCGAAATGGCAGTCGGGCATTACTGCGACATGCTTGAAGATGAACGGCATCTGCGACAGGCTGTGAATCTGCCGGAGCGCCGCTTCTTCAATCTGTTCCTGCGGAACCCAGGAAAGCACGTTGGGACTAAATGAATGTGGTGGCATCGCTTGTCCTCCAAATTGCGATCTTTTAGAGAAGGTAAGGCTCCATCGTAGCATAGATTAGAGGCATGGGTTGCGAACAGTAATCAGAAATATATGCCTATAATGAACTCTCACGATGTTTGATAATTTATAAGGGCTTTTCTACACTGGCAATCCGAGTTCAGCAACTAATCACGCAACGATGTGATTCAACGACACCTTGAATCAGAGGGAGGCGGCAATTGACTACCAAAAAAGGGCAAGCACAATCACCGGAGCAGAGGAAAGAGGATCTTTCCGAGCTTCGTTCGGACTGGTTTACTTTCGGACATCGAAAATGGCTTCAAGGAATCGAGCGTGGGGAGTACCAGACGATAAAGATATATGGGCAAAAAGGAACATGCCGCGCCATTGAATAGGTTGCGCCTATGTCCAAACCCCGGATTTGCTGTGATATACTGGGCGGCGTTATGACACTTCCACCTATCGACCACGCCACCACGGTTGACTTGCTGGAGCCGCCCGACGGCGCATGCAGCGTCATTATCGATACCGATACATGGAACGAGGTTGACGACCAGTTCGCTATTATCCACGCGCTGATGTCACCGCAGCTGAACATCGAGACGATTCAGGCGGCTGGATTTCATGCGGCGGTGCGAAACACCAATAGCTTTGAGCACGGCATGGAGCTGAGCTACGAGGAGATTGAGCGTGTGCTGGAACTGTCACCGATCAGCTACGAAGGTCCAGTGCTGCACGGCTCGCGGCAGACGATTGCCGCAAGTGGCGGTGAGCCTGTGCCGAGTGAAGCTGCGGACAATATCATCAGCCGCGCGATGCAGGAACGTGACGGCACGCTTTATGTGCTGGCTCTGGGCGCCCTGACGAATGTGGCGTCGGCTATTCTTATGGAGCCGCGTATTCGCGAGCGGGTGTGCGTGGTTGCGCTAGGTGGTTGGCCTTACCATGCGGCAGACTTTCGGGACTTCAACTTCATCCAGGACATGGCGGCTGCGCAGGCGGTCTTCGACAGCGGCGTTGCGCTGGTGCAGGTAACGGGCTTTGGCGTGTCCGAGCTGCTTAGCACCACACGCTGGGAGATGGTGGAGCAGGTGAAAGGACGTGGCAAGATCGGCGACTATCTGTTCCAGTTGTACGAGGACTTTGTGAAGGAATACCCTGGACGAGGCAAGCCCATCTGGGATATCGCGCCTGTCGCCTGGTTGCTGAACTCGGACTGGTTCAGGACGCATGTCGAGGCTGCGCCCATCCTGAACGACGATCTGCGGTACATAAGGCAGGCGACCCGTCACCCCATGAGAATCGTTGACTGGCTCGACCGCAGCGCCATATTCAGCGACTTCTTCGAGAAGCTGCACAGGAATACTTAGAGAGTATCTCTAATGCGCTCGGTTGGGCGAATCCCGCCCTTCGACAAGCTTAGGCGAACGGGCTTTAGGTCAGACGAAGGGCATTGCGTGATGACTTCCGGTAGGAAGTTCGGCGCAAAGCAAACCGCGGGATGACTTCCCCGCGTCCGGCACTTGTATGCCGAGGCAAGCCCTTACCCGGCCGGTGTGGTTACTTCGCCGTAGCGCTCGCCGGTTACCATGTAGATGACGTTCTCGGCGATGTTCGTGGTGCGGTCGGCGATGCGCTCGAGGTTGTGCGCCGCCCACAGCAAGTATGTGGCGCGGCGTATGACGGTGGGGTCGCCGAGCATGAATGTAAGCAGTTCACGATAGACTTGTTCATAGAGGGAGTCTATTTCGTCGTCATCCTTCCGCACTTCCATTGAAGAGTCCACGTCGTGATTGACGAAGGCATCGAGGCTTCGGCGCAGCATATCGGACGCCATTTCAGCCATACGGGGGATGTCAATCAGGGGCTTCAGCGGCGGCTCGTCGCCCATCATGCGGCAAATCTTGGCGATACCCTCGGCGTAGTCGCCCATGCGTTCAAGCTCACTGGCAAGGTGTATTACCGTGACGAGAACGCGCAGGTCAACAGCCATTGGCTGCTGAGTGGCTATAAGGTCTATGCACTTCTCTTCGATCTCGTCCTGCTTGTCGTCTATGATGTCATCCTCGCGGATGACTTCTTCCGCCATCGACAAGTCGCGGTTCTTCAGCGCGTCCACGGAGCGACCAATCGCTTTCTCTACCATACTCGCCATTATCAGCAGTTCGTCCTGAACGGACTGTAGGTCACGGTGAAATTCTGACCTGAGCATGCCATGTCCTTGTGAGGGAAGGTCGTTCCCTGCGGGGCGGCTTCTTGACTGAAGCGTCCGCTTAGATTTAGCTAAACCGTCCGGTGATATAAGCCTCTGTACGCTCGTCGGTAGGGTTGGTGAAAATCTGCTGTGTAGGCGCGAACTCTACTAGGTAGCCACACCTGCTTTCGTCCACCATAAGGAACGCGGTGTCGTCGGAGACGCGTGCCGCCTGCTGCATATTGTGTGTGACGATGATGATGGTGTAGTTGACCTTCAACTCGCGGATGAGTTTTTCTATGGCGAGGGTGGCGATGGGGTCGAGCGCCGATGCCGGTTCGTCCATCAGCACGACTTCCGGTTCGACGGCGATAGTGCGCGCGATGCAAAGCCGCTGCTGCTGTCCGCCGGATAGGTCGAGCGCGCTCGTGTTCAGGCGGTCCTTGACCTCATCCCAGAGCGCGGCTTGCCTGAGCGATTTTTCGACCGCCTCGTCGTAGTTACCCTGGTAGCCGTTGATTTTCAGCCCGAAGGCAACGTTATCGTAGATCGACTTGGGGAAGGGATTCGGCCTCTGGAAGACCATGCCTATGCGTGAGCGTATCTCAGTGGGGTCAACATCGTCACCGTAGAGGTCGTAACCCTCGAACATAATCTGGCCGCCGATACGGGCGCTGGGGACAAGGTCGTTCATCCGATTGAAGCAGCGCAGCAGAGTGCTCTTGCCGCAGCCGGAGGGGCCAATCAAAGCCGTAACCTCGTGACGCTTGACCTCCATATTGATGTCGCGCAAAGCTCGGAAGCTACCGTATCTGACACTCACATCTTCAGAATGCAGAACTATGTTGCCGTTGATGTTATCGGCATTGCCACCGTCAGCGTTGCTAAGCATCCGACCTCACCTGATGACGGTCTCTCAAGATTATCGCTACCGCGTTCATTGTGAGCAGCACGACGAGTAGCACGACGATGCCCGCCGCCGCTATCCCGCGGAACTCATCTTGCGGACGCGATGTCCAGTTCAATATCTGTATCGGTAGCACGGTGAACTGCTCCAGGGGATGCACAGGGACGAAAGTCAGATAGACCAGCGCGCTGATGGCGATGACGGGAGCGGCTTCACCTAGGGCGCGGGACATCGCTAGTATCGTGCCGGTCAGGATGCCGGGCAGTGCCTGCGGGAGCACGATGCCCTTCACGACTTGCCACTTTTCCGCGCCGAGAGCGTAGCCGGCCTCCCTGTATGTGTCGGGCACAGCGCGAATCGCCTCGCGCGAGGCTAATATCACGATGGGCATTACGAGCAACGCCATGGTCATCGCTCCAGTCAGCAGCACGCGCTCGCCGCTGAACATCCACTGCACGAATAGGGTTAGCCCGAGCAAGCCATAGACGATAGAGGGGACGCCCGCAAGATTGGAGAGGTTGATCTCGATAAACGCCGTCAGACGACTCGGCACGGCATACTCCTCAAGGTAGATAGCTGCGCCAACACCGATGGGAATGGCGAATGCCGCAGTCAAGCCCATCAGCCACACGCTGCCCCAGAGGGCGGACTTCAAGCCGGCCTCTTCGGGGTGTCGGGACGGGTATGAGTTGAGGAAGTTCCAGTTGAGCCAGGGCGCTCCCTCGGCGATTACCTGCGCCAGCAACACTGCCAAGCCCACGATGCCGACCATAGTGGCAAGCAGGAATGCCACATACACGATGCCGCCAATTTTCTTTCGCATTGGCAGGCGTGGATTGAACAAGGTTCCCGATTGCTGCATTAGTATTTCTCCCGCCAGCGCCTGACGATGAAGTACCCCAAGAGGTTCATAGCCAGCGTAATCAGGAACAGAAGCAGGCCGACGGCGAAGATGGTGTTGTACTCGAGCGAGCCGTGAGGTGTTTCGCCGAGGCTGAGTTGCACGATGAACGCCGTCATCGTCTGGATGCTTTCGAGTGGGTTGACGGTGAGATTTGGGGTCGCACCCGCGGCGATGGTGACGAGCATAGTCTCCCCGATAGCGCGCGATATGGCGATGATGAAGGACGCTACGATTCCGGAGAGAGCGGCAGGAACTACGACGCGCAGGCTTGTTTCCACACGGGTCGCGCCGAGCGCATAAGCGGCGTTTCGCAGCGAGTTGGGCACCGAGTTCATGGCGTCTTCGCTGAGTGACGACACCATTGGGATTATCATCACGCCCATCACGATTCCGGCGCTGAGCGCATTGAACACCAACATCTCCGGGAATGCAATCTTGAGCAGAGGCGTCACGAAAGTGAGGGCAAAGTAGCCGTACACAACTGTAGGGATACCCGCGAGGATTTCAAGCACGGGCTTGACGATGCGGCGCACCTTGTTGGGCGCGTACTCAGATAGGAAGATTGCCGCCGCAAGTCCTACGGGCAGAGCGACCATCGCCGCAATCGCCGCGATTAGCAGTGTGCCCCCCACCAGTGGCAGGACGCCGTACGCTCGCGGCTTGAGTATCGGAGTCCAGCGAGTGCCGGTGAGAAACTCCCACGGCGACACTTCAAAGAAGAAGCCGATTGCCTGAGACACTAGCGTGAAGATGATGCCGATGGTGGTGAGAATGGATATGAGCGCACAGCCGAAGAACAGCAAGCGAACTATCCTGCCTTCTAAAGATACGCCCCCCCGCCTTCGCATGCGCGGTGTGGTCGCGCGTGCCTGCGAGGTGACTTCCAGACGTTGTTGGGGCT
>JAGGDZ010000092.1 GCA_024648655.1 Chloroflexota bacterium
GTTCGTTGACCAGGAAGAGGGCGCAGCCGTCAACTACGGCTTCTTCAGCCGCAATATCATGGCGCGCGAGAAGGCATTGTACATGGGCCACGCCGTCGCCGCCGTCGCCGCAGCGAGCCAGCATCTCGCGGAGGAAGCCGCCGCGCTCATTGATGTTGACTACGAAGTGCTTCCCCCTGTCATCACTGCCGCTGACGCGATGGCGGACGGCGCGCCGATACTGCACGAGCGCTTGCTCACAATGGCTAGTCCGGCGTTCCGCTCCGGTGGCTACGGCGACAGCGACGAGCAGACCAATGTCGCCAACCACTTCGTGTTCGATGACGGCGATCTTGAACAAGGCTTCGCTGAGGCGGATGTAATCGTAGAGCGCGAGTTCCACACGAAAGCGGTGCACCAGGGCTATATCGAGCCGCACTCGGCGACCGCTTTCTGGAATCGTGACGACAAGCTGACAGTCTGGTGCAGCACTCAGCAACTCTTTGCCTTCCGCGACCACATATCAGCCGTGCTCAATATCCCTCTGGCGAATGTGCAGGTCATACCGATGGAGATCGGCGGCGGCTTCGGAGGCAAGGGCATGGGCGGATTGTACCTGGAGCCTGTGGTCTCGATGCTGTCTCGCAAGGCGGCAAGACCGGTGAAGCTCGCAATGAGCCGCAAGGAGGTGTTCGAGGGTTCGGGACCGACATCCGCGACTCACATCAGAGTGAAGATGGGCGCGACCAAGGAGGGCAGGCTCACGGCTGCGGACGCAACCCTCATCTATGAGGCGGGCGCGTTCCCCGGCTCGCCCGTGCCTTCGTGCTGCCGCACGATGCTCGCGCCTTATGTCATTCCGAATGTGCATATCGAGGGTCTCGATGTCCTGGTGAACACGCAGAAATCGGCTGCGTACCGTGCTCCCGGCTCACCGGCTGCCGCGTTCGCCGCGGAGTCGGTCGTGGACGAGCTTGCGAACAAGCTTGGCATCGACCCCATAGAGTTCCGCCTGCTGAACGCATCAAAAGAGGGCACACGCCAGCCCGCAGGACCCGTCTTCCGGCGCATAGGCAATGTGGAGATGCTTGAGGCGGCGCGCGACCACGATCACTACCGGACGCCGATTGACGGCCGGTACAGGGGCAGAGGCGTCGCCAGTGGCGGGTGGTTCAACGGCAGCGGCCCCGCGAGCGCGGTGGCGAGCGTCAATCCTGACGGCTCCGTCAGCCTCATTGAAGGCTCGCCGGACATCGGAGGCAGCCGCGCGGTGATGGCAATCCATGTCGCCGAAGTGCTCGGCATCGATGTCGAGGACGTGAAGCCGTCCGTCGTAGATACCGATTCCATCGGCTATTGCTCGGGCGCGGGCGGCAGCGGCGTAACCTTCAAGACGGGCAGGGCGTGCTACGAAGCGGCGCAGGATGTAAAGCGGCAGATGATTGAACGCGCCGCGCGTATCTGGGATGTGGACGCGGACGATGTGGAATACGATGACGAAGATGCGGTTCTGCGCCACAAGCAGGACAGCGAACTTTCGATGACGTTCGCCGCGCTCGCGCAGCGTCTCAACGGCTCCGGCGGACCCGTAGTCGGGCGCGCCACAGTGAACCCCGGCGGCGTGGGCAACGCCTTCGCCATGCACATCGTTGACGTGGAGGTTGACCCGGAGACGGGCAAAGTGGAAATTCTGCGCTACACGGCGTTGCAGGATGTGGGCAAGGCGATGCACCCAAGCTATGTGGAAGGGCAGATGCAGGGCGGTGCGGTGCAAGGCATCGGCTGGGCGCTGAACGAAGAATACTTCTTCGATGAAGATGGGCGCATGTTGAACTCGACGTTCCTCGACTACCGTATGCCTGTGTCGCTCGATGTGCCGATGATAGACACGGTGCTTATCGAGGTCGCCAATCCGGGGCATCCCTACGGAGTGCGCGGCGTGGGTGAGGCGTGCATCGTGCCGCCTATGGCAGCGATAGCAAACGCCATCAGCGACGCGATCGGCGTGAGGATGACGGAGCTGCCCATGTCGCCCGCAAGGGTCGTGGAGGCGCTGACGAATAACGGGCGCTGACGAGAGTTAATATCTACTAACGGAATAGGCAACATTTTTCACCTAACCCCCTGTTTTCGTAAGGGCAGGCTCTTCCCCATCAGGAAGGGGACTCTATCTCCTTCTACCTACAAAGGAATTGGTTGAATGAAATACTACAGTCTCATAGGCATGGAAGGCGACACCGGATTGGCGGTGGAGGCGCAAGACGGCGTTCTATCCGACCTGACCTCGGTGCATCACGAACTGGAAGTGCTTGAAGACCTCGCACTGGCCGCTGCTGTGTCCGGTCAGAGCATAGACGCGCTGGCGCGACAGATTGTCGAAGGCGGCGACTGCGCGAGACACAGCCTTGCCGAGATATTGAATGACGAAAGCGCCGCCGCGCTTGACATGCCGTTCGAGCCGCCGGAAGTCTGGGCGGCGGGCGTAACCTACAAGACGAGCGAGATGGAGCGGCGCAGAGAGAGCGAAACTCCGGATGTCTATTCCATGGTGTACAGCGCCGAGCGGCCCGAGGTCTTCTTCAAGGCGACTCCCGAACGCTGTGTCGGCCCCCATGACGCTGTCGGCATCCGTGAGGACTCCGACTGGAACGTACCTGAGCCGGAGCTTGCGTTCGTGCTGTACGGAGGCGAGATTATCGGCTACACCATCGGCAATGACATGAGCAGCCGCCAGATTGAGGGAGAGAATCCGTTGTACCTGCCACAGGCGAAGGTGTTCAACCGCTGCTGTGCTATCGGACCCTGCTTCGTAACGGCGGAATCAATAGACGATCCGCACGGCTTGGATGTGAACTGCGTCATAACGCGAAATGGCATAGAGGTATTCAGCGGCAGCACGAACACCTCGCAGATGGCGCGCACCTGCCAGGAACTCGCGGACTGGCTCCAGAGGCACAACGACGTGCCGAACATGACAACCGTGCTGACGGGCACTCCTATTGTGCCGCCGCCGGATTTCACCCTTCAGGAAGGCGACAGCGTGAGCATCACGATACAGAATATCGGCACGTTGGTGAACGACGTTATGCTGGTATAGAGGGCGCGTGTGCGACGCCTGCCGGCAGCATCCGAAGCGGCAAGCGTAGGCGCCATCAATGAGCGTGGCGTGCCCGCTGCGTTGACACATCCACGCGCCGATAGTAAGCTCTGCGCTATCACACCTACGACCATTTCACACTACACGTACAGGAGAACGGCAGCATGTGTACATACATCATTCAGAAGTCTGACATCAGAGGCAGCGGCAAGGGCACGCCGGGCTGGATTCCGATAACCGAGGCGCGGGTCTATTACGACCACCCCTTCCACATGACGACCGATCATACGCTGAACATAGACTTCGTAAACCCGAAGCAGGGACTTGACGCGCGAGTTGCGGTCGAGCTGACGGCGGAATCGGCGCGCGCGCTTGTCGCAGACATACTCGCCGCGCTGGAAGAGGGGAATGCCGCGCACGCTGCCGACTGACCATTCCCTTCTGAGAATGATAGTCTAAACTGTTGATTGGGCGGCGACCTCCCTTAGCCAATCTGTGGAAGAGCGCCACTTGGCATTTACAGTCGCGCGGACGGGGCAGCATCGAGTCGGACAGGGGTTGCAATGACAGTTCAAGTTATGTAGAGTTGCGCCAAGTGGGGCATCCCAACCCTGTGGCTTCGTAATTGGTAAGTGATACAAAGGGGTTTAACGGAATAGTCGGACTAATAAGTAGATAGACATAGACACGGAGGGGACGCGTATGCTAAACCTGTCAATTCGTCGAAGTGCTACTTTCCTGATGCTACTCTTATTGCCTGCGCTTGTGCTGGCTGCGGCGTGTTCGAGTGCGGATCCAGAGCCCGAAACGCCTGCCGCGCCCCAACAGGCAGCGCCTGCTCCTGCCCCCACGACTCCCCCAGCCGCCCCCGCTCAAGCAGCGCCCACCGCGGCGCCTGAAGCGATGGCAGACATCACACCCCCCAGGCCGGCCGACCCGAACGGACAGGCCGGCGGCGTCCTGAATGTCGCGTACTTCCGCAAGGCTTCCAGTCCGGACGGCTACCAAGCAGGCGGCACCTTCGACCGCATGTACTTCTTCACCGGCAACGAAGTGCTAGTCGCCATCGGCAAGGACAGCGTGTACGACCCGTCGGAATCTCTGGCGTACTCGTTCGAGGTTGAGGACGCCGGCAGCCGCGTGAGATTCAACATCCGCGAGGGCGTGCAGTTCCAGGGCGGCTTCGGCGAGATGACCTCAGAGGATGTCGCGTTCAGCCTGAACCGCTGGTTCGACAAGGAGTCCGGGTGCAGAGGCTGCCCGAGCACCTTCCGTTCCGTTACCGAAGTCAATGCCATCGACGACTACACGGTCGATGTCGTAATGGATCCGCCGGACGCGAACCTCGTTGTCAAGATGTTCGATCGGGGCAGCATCGTTCACAATAAGGAGCACTGGGAAGCAGTTGGTCCCGATGACCACAAGAGCAATGCCATAGCAACCGGGCCTTACCAACTCACTCTGTGGGATGTTGGAGTAACGCAGAACTGGGTGAAGCACCCCGACTGGTGGCGGCACGAGCCGTTCGCCGACGAAGTTAACATCCAGATTATCTCTGAGACGCGCACAAGACTTGCAGCCCTTCAGACGGGCGAGGTCAACGTTTCGTGGCTACAGGCGGAGCAGATTCCCGCCGCGCAGAAGGACGACAACATCGATGTCTGGGACTTCACCGGCGTCGGCTGGGACGGCTGGGGCTGGAACCACGGGCTTGAGCCTCTTAACGACCTTCGCCTGAGGCGCGCTCTAATCAAGTCCGTGGATCGGGTCGCGCTGAACAAATCCATCTACCTGGACACCCTGCGTGACAGCCAGGCACACACCTTCCCGCCCGAATCTCCGTTCGGCATTGACGCCAAGGACCTTTGGGAGGGCGAGCACCTGCAGTACGACCTAGACGAGGCGAAGGCACTCGTCGAGGAGGTGGCATCAGATAAGGGGTTGACACTGCCGCTCCAGATAACCGGTGTCTGCGACCGCCGCCCTGACCGCCAGCAGTTCTGCGAGTTTCTGCATGGCTCACGGGCTGAAATTGGTGTGGAGTACGAGTTCCAGATTGTGTCGAACGCCTCCGAGCGCTCCGATGTAATGGAGCAGTGCCAGACGCATGTAACGCAGACAGGTTCGGGTATGCTTCTGCCGTGGTACATGGAAGGCTCACTCCATTCCAGTTCCAACGGAAACTACCCCGCCAAGATATGCAAGGATCAGGGTTCTGCGCTGGATGCCGACGGACAGGTAATTCAGGACCAGCTGGACATGCTGTTCGCGGAAGCATCCGAGAGCTTCGACAGCGCGGAGCAAATCGACAAGTACAAGCAGATTCAGCGCATCGCGCTGGAGAACCTGTACACATACATCCCCGCTATGCTGCGC
>JAGGDZ010000334.1 GCA_024648655.1 Chloroflexota bacterium
GGGGGCGCGGTCTGGATAGGCAAGCTTGTTGGCGCGACGCTCTCCTTTGCCGTCTCCGGTTCAGCCGTCTCGGTCTGGGCAGCAGGCGCTTCGGCTTCTTCGACTTCGGGCTGGCTCGCGCCGCAAGCCAGAATGCCGACAGATATGAAGAACGTGGCTATCAGCAGTATGGGAATCAGCAGCAGTTTTCTCATCTCACACCTCTGTACGTAGATATGTCCTCCCAATGAGCAATGCCAATGAGCAGGGCCAATGGGCAGGCATTAAGATGCACCAGTCAATTATTGGGATGTACTTTCGTCATTTCCGATTTTAGTGGTCAGCCAAGCCTTGATGAAATCGTCTAGTTCACCGTCAAGCACGGCATCGGCATCCGATGTGTCATATCCGGTGCGGTGGTCCTTGACCATCTTGTAAGGGTGCAGCACGTAGCTCCGAATCTGATTGCCCCATTCCGGGGATACATGCTCTCCTTTGAGTTTGGCAATCTCGCGCGCCTTTGCTTCCATCTCGCGCTCGACGAGTCTCGCCATCAGGATTCGCATCGCAATCTCGCGGTTCTGGTGCTGCGAGCGCTCGTTTTGGCAGCTCACCCGAATGCCTGTGGGCAGGTGGGTTATCCTCACCGCGGTTGAATTCTTCTGTACATTCTGTCCGCCATGACCGCCAGCGCGAAACACGTCTATTCTCAGGTCGTCGGGGCTGATGGTTACATCGACTCCCTCTTCCACTTCGGGCAGCACTTCCATCAGCGCAAAGGAAGTATGCCGCGCATGGTCCGAATCGAACGGCGAAAGCCTCACTAGACGATGCACGCCCCGTTCTGCCTGAAGGTATCCGTAGGCGAACCTGCCTGAAATTTGAATTACCGCACTCTTGATGCCGGCTTCATCCCCTACCGATACATCCAACACATCGCGCCTGAAACTGCGCTGCTCCGCCCACCGCAGGTACATCCGCATCAGCATGCTCGCCCAGTCCTGAGACTCCACCCCACCGGCGCCCGCATGCAGAGCCACGATTGCATTGCGCTCGTCGTAGGGTCCCGACAGTGTCAGGTCGAACTCCAATTCGCTGAGCCTGCTCTCTATTTGCGCGAGTTCCTGAATAAAGGTGTCCAGCAGTGAATCGTCTTCCTCCTCGATGCAGAGTAGCAGCAGTTCTTCCATCGACGCCGCCTGAGTTTCAAGCGATTGCCAATTATCGACCTTTCCCTTGAGATCGGACAGGTGCTGCATCTTCCGCTGGGCGGTCTCCGGCACGTTCCAGAAGCCCTGTGCCGTCGCCTCTTCTTCGAGGGCGGCTATCTCTTTTTCGTCGGTGGGCAGGTCAAAGACGCACCAGCAGTTCCTCGATCCTGCTTCTCACATCCGCAATCTGACTCTTTATATCCTGCATTCCTTAACGACCTCGCGAGTTGCCTTACGCCATATGGCTTACGATAAATGAAACGCCCTTCCCAATCCAGGGGTTAGCATGTATCGGCATTGTAAAATCTGATTATGTTATCCGCACGCCCCAAGATGAACTTTCATCTGCCCTGACCGTCGCTCGAACGGTGCTGCGGATGATTATATCAGTGAATCCACTCGGATATAAACTAATCTTCATATTATTAAAAGCATGCAGGTGATACCACACCGGGCGCCCACTGCCCACTATTGAAGATGCGGCGTAGGTGCGCTTATTGGCGCAGTCGCTTATTGGCGCAGTATTGCGTACAGTGTACAATCCTGTCCACCGACATTACCTTAGTGCAACACATTAAGCGTCAGCGGATTGAAATACTTTACGATCCACTGCGGTCAGAAAGGCAACATGATGCTGGATTTGCTGATTACCAACGGACTCATCATAGACGGCACAGGCAACCCGGGCTTCTACGGCGCGGTCGGCGTCGAGGGCGATACGGTGCGTATCTTTCGCGGCGACTTGAGCGGCATCGAGGCGACCCGCACCATCGACGCCGCGGAGCATGTCGTCTCTCCCGGCTTCATCGACATGCACTCCCACGCCGGGCTTGTCATCCTGTCCGAGCCTGAGCATCATCCCAAGGTGCGACAGGGCATCACCACAGAGCTGATTGGCGTTGACGGCAACTCGTATGCGCCCTTCCACAACCACGATGACTTCCTCGACTTTGTCGCGCTCAACTCAGGGCTTGACGGCAACCCGCCGCTGCCCGGCAGGTGGTCAACGGTGGAGCAGTACCTCGCGATGTTCGACGGCAAAGCTGCAGTAAACATAGCGTATATACTTGGAAATTCCCCACCGCGCATCGCCGCTGTCGGCTGGGACGACAGACCCGCCACGGCGGCTGAGATGGCGAACATGAAGGCAATTATCCGCGAGGCAATAGAAGAGGGCGCGGTCGGCCTATCAACCGGGCTGGACTACCCGCCCGGCGGTTATGCCTCCACCGACGAGCTTGTGGAACTGAGCGAACTCGTTGCCGACATGGGAGGTTTCTATCATACCCACGTGCGCTACCGACTCGGCGACCGCTACCTCGATCCATTCCGCGAGGCGCTGGAGATTGGCGTCCGCAGCAGTATTCCCGTGCATATCACGCACTTCTACCAGCGCGCGCCGAGCACGGGTGGCGGACAGGGACTGATCGGTCTTGTCGAAGACGCCGCGGACAGCGGACAGGATGTAACATTCGATAGTTACCCGTATGTGTTCGGAAGCACGCGTCTGCTAATAATGGTGCCGGACTGGACACACAACGGCGGCGTTGGCGCACTGAAGGAGGCTCTGGCATCTGAGGATGCGCGAAAGCGCCTGCGCCGGGAGATGGAGCCGCGCGGACCGTCCTGGGACAATGTGTGGCTTACGTACTTCAAGCAGCCTCACAATCATGTCTATGAGGGCTTGTCCGTGGAAGCAATTGCCGCCATGCGGAACCAGCACCCGGTCGATGCGATCTGCGACTTGCTGCTCGAAGAGGACTTGCAGACATGCTATGTGTCGGACGGCGCGAACGGCAACACCCTCCCCGCTTTTGTCAGCCATCCGCTGTCTATGGTAGGCAGCGACGCCGTGCTGCTGGGCGACTTCCCCAGCCCGCGCACCTACGGCTGCTTCCCTGTCATTCTTGCTGAGTACGTGCGTGAAGAGAACCAGATGTCCCTACCGGAAGCAATACGCAAGATGACATCCTTCCCGGCACAGCGCATCGGCCTGACCGATCGCGGCATCCTGCGAGACGGCATGAAGGCGGACATCACCGTGTTTCACCCTAGGAATGTACGGGCGCCCGCAACACGCACGGAGCCTAAGCAGTTCCCTATCGGAATCGAGTATGTCATCGTCAACGGCACAGTCGTCATAGACGGCGGCGAGCACACCGGCGCGCTGCCGGGTCGCTCGGTGAGGTAACTGACATGGAGATGAACAGGATGGACAGGATTTTCGACCCCATCCCCTGTCTGCACGAGGGCGTGCAAGAGCCTGCCCCCATCAAGGTATGGGGCTTAACTGAAACGCTGCCTTGACCTTTATGCAAACGCATTGCCTGCATATACACGAAACTCTTCGCAGCCTGCCGCCGGAGTGGGACGATGATCCCTTGCCGCATGTTGACGCAGCGCTGAAAGCGTCCGGAAGAAGGATTGTCATCCTAGACGACGATGTTATGGGCACGCAAAGCGTCCGCGACATCGCAGTGCTGATGGACTGGTCGGTGGACGCGCTCCGCGCAGAACTTGAATCCGATAGCCGCGCCTTCTTCGTGGTCACCAACGCGCGCACTATGCCGGAGTCCCAGGCGCAGACGGTCAATTCGTTCATCACGCGCAACCTGTGCGAGGCGGCACGGCAGACAGGCATCGATTTCTCGGTCGTCAGCCGTCTCGACTCCACTCTGCGCGGCCACTTCCCCGCCGAGATGCAAGCGATACAGTCCACGTTGCCCAGAAAACCCGACGGTTGGATAATCGCGCCGGTATTCTTGGAAGGCGGACGCTACACAATTAACGACATACAGTATGTCTCAGACGGTGAGTGGCTCACCCCTGTCGGCGACACAGAGTTCGCGCGCGACCCTGCGTTCACGTTCAGATCCTCGAACCTGAAAGGCTGGGTCGAAGAGAAGACGGTGGGTAGAGTGCCTGCCGATTCGGTGGTGAGCGTCAGTATCGAAGACCTGCGGCTAGGAGGTCCTGAGCGAGTTGCAGAAGCGTTGTCGGCGTTGCCTACGGGTGGCGTGTGCATAGTCAATGGCGCAAGTAACAGGGACATGGAAGTCTTTGTGCAAGGACTCCTAATTGTAGAGGCGACCGGACAGAGATTCCTGTTCCGTGCTGCGGCATCATTCATCAAAGCGCTGCTTGGGCAATCCGAGCGTCCCATTCTGACGCCTGCCGAACTGGGTATGCACAGCGACGGCGGCATACTTATAGTAGTCGGCTCACACGTCCCCCGCACCACGCAGCAGCTCGACCACCTGCTGGCGAACACCGATGCTCTTGGTATCGAGGTGAATGTAGCCCGTCTGGTAGCAGACGACACGCGCGAAAGTGAGATAGACCGAGCCGCTCGCATAACCGAAGACGCCATAAAGTCAGGCAGTGACGCCGTAGTGTACACGAGCCGCCAACTCGTAAAGGGACGCAGCGCAGACCACAGCCTCGCTATCGGGCATCAAGTGTCTCAGGCGATGTCGGAGGTGGTATCGGGAATTAGGGTTCGACCGCGCTGCGTCATCGTCAAAGGCGGCGCGACATCCTACGCGGTCGCTACGAAGGCGCTTAATGTGCGGCGCGCGTGGTCGCCGGGGCAAGCTGCGCCGGGCGTTCCGGCATGGATTCTCGGTGATGAGACCCTCCACCCGGAAATGCCCTGCATCATATTCCCGGGTAACGTGGGGAATGAAGATGGTCTCACGAAGCTTGTCGCAAGGCTGGAAGTAAGATGAGCAGGCAACGCCGAAACGCACGCAATCCGCGCACTCGTCCTTCGACAGGCTCGGGACGAACGAGAGGCTTATCGCCGGGCGCTCGACAAAAGGGGCGGAAAGAACACAAACCGGCGTCGCAGAATTGGGGACGCGCCGCGCCAACCGTGAATCTCGCTCAAGAGTACGAGGTCGAGACGGTCATTGGTCTGGAAGAGTACACTCGCCGTGAGGCGCGAAGGCTCCTGGGCAAGGCAGCGCAGGTGGAACGTGGGATGACCGAAGGTCGCTTCTCCCTGCGCTTTGACGGCAATATCCGTCGCTTTGACGAATTCAGGACAGCCACCGCAGTCCATAGAGTCGAGGAGTTTGCCGTTCCACGCCCGCGGGCGCTCCTCGGACACCAGCACCTGACACGCCTGCTGGGTATCATCCACGTGATCCTCGATGCCAGACCTGCTGGCGCGTTCCGCACATTCCGCATTACGGCGGCGGGGGCAGGGTCCGGCGTCTATTCACGCCTGCGCAGAGAGATCGTTGCCGCCACCGCCCTCGAACCGACAGACGATGCCGCGCATTTGCAGATAGCAGTGCGCCGAGCGCCATCGGATGAAGGTGGCTGGCAGGTGCTTATACGCACAACTCCGATGCCTCTATCCGCTCGTAGGTGGCGCGTCTGCGACATGCCCGGCGCACTCAATGCAACCATAGCGAGTGTTATGACGACCCTAGTTAGATCACGCTCCAACGAGCGCGTGCTGAATATGTGCTGCGGCTCCGGCACACTGATGGTCGAAAGGCTTGGTTTAGGAGGAGCTGCGAGCGTAACCGGTGTGGACATTGACACCGGTGCCCTCCTATGCGCCGACGCCAACCTTCGCACCCTCGGACATAGCGCTTCCGTGTCGCTGTTGCAAGCCGACTGCGCCAACCTACCCCTACCGGACGCCTGCATGGACACAATAACTGCGGACCTTCCATTCGGTATGTTGCCACACGACTACGACATATCATCCCTGTATCATGCGGCGCTCGCCGAATCCGCCAGAGTTGCCAAACCCAACGCCTCCCTTGTGGTGATTACAACACGAAGACGAGTGCTGCTCTCCACAATTGAGGACAATCCGAGCTGGAACCTAGCAAATCAGATTCCTCTCAGCATCCCCCACAGACGCGGCTACATCAAGCCTCACATCTATCTGCTCAGACGCGGCAGAATCGCAGGCAGTCGGCTATAATCTCACTATAATCTCAATGGTAGGAGTTCGACTCCTTAGGCCGTAGCCATCAGGCCGTAGCCATCAGGCCGTAGCCATCCCTTCGCCCCGGGGACTGTCGCATGACTCGGAATCAGGGGCTTGTTCAGACAGAGGCAGAAAAATGAAGCAACTCACATTACAGCCCATTCGCAGCGTGCGGGGCGAGATACGATTGCCAGGCTCCAAGAGCATGTCCAATCGCGTTCTGCTGCTCGCAGCGCTGGCGCAGGGAACGACGCAGGTACGCAACCTGCTGGAAAGCGACGACACGACACATATGCTCAATGCGCTGGGTGCGCTGGGTGTTACAGTCCGGCACTCCGAGGACGGCTCTTACAGTGAGGTAACAGGACTCGGCGGAGCGTTTCCGGAAGGCGAAGCAACTCTCTTTCTCGGCAACTCCGGCACGACAATGCGCTCCTTGTGCGCTGCGATCTGCGCCGGCAGGGGACGTTACACGCTGACCGGCGAGCCACGCATGCTGGAGCGTCCAATAGGCGACCTTGTTGATGCGCTGCGTCAGGTCGGCGCTCAGATAGCCTACACAGGCGCGGACGGCTACCCGCCCCTCGACATCGACGCGAAAGGACTTGATGGCGGCACCGTTCGCATACGTGGCAACATATCCAGCCAATATCTCACCGGCATGCTGATGGCGGCGCCGATGGCGCTCTCCCCTCTGACCATCGAGGTTGAGGGTGATCTGGTGTCCAAGCCCTACATCGAGATGACGCTCGATGTGATGCGGCGTTTCGGCATCGAAGTCGAGCGCAACGACTACGAGTGGTTCCGGCTGCCCGGCAACCAGGCATACACATCGCCCGGCAGAATCCTGGTCGAGGGTGACGCCTCTTCCGCGTCGTACTTCCTTTCAGCAGGCGCGATCGGCGGCGGGCCTGTGCGGGTCAACGGTGTGGGGGACGACAGCATTCAGGGAGACATCGCGCATGCCCATGTACTTAGGCAGATGGGCGCGAAGGTGTCCAGCGGTCCGGACTGGATCGAGATTTCCAGCGGAGAGCTAACTGGCATAGATGCTGATCTGAATCACATCCCGGATGCAGCGATGACGGTCGCGGTGACTGCGCTATTCGCAAAGGGCAAGACGACAATCCGTAATGTTCACAACTGGCGCGTCAAGGAGACTGACCGCTTGGCAGCTATGGCAACTGAGCTTCGCAAGGTGGGCGCCGGCGTTGTCGAGGGCGAGGACTACATCGAGATTACGCCTCCGCAGAATATACGGCACGCCGAAATAGACACCTATAACGACCATCGCATGGCAATGTGCTTTTCTCTGGCGGCACTTGGGGAAAGCAGCATCACCATCAACGACCCGGACACTGTATCGAAGACGTTTCCCGACTACTTCGAGCGCCTGCGGGAGATATGCCGCTCGTAGCGCGTGGGGTGTATTAGCCGGCGCCCTGCCTGGCGCGCAGCAGCGCAAGGGCGGTGAGCGTAACCAGCACCAGGCCCGCGGAAAAGGCTATGAACTCCGGGGCGGAGTAGCGCGCCAGGCTGTCTTCAGCGTCTTCGGCTGTCTTAATGTTCAGATTCGGCGCTAAGGTCACCGATGGCGTAGGAGTTGACACTGTGTAGCCGTCCACGATGAGTACCAGCGGCCTAGATGGATCAGCAGGGAGGATTCTCACCGCAGAGGACTTAACCAGGCTGCCGGTAATCGTCTCGAATGACGCTGCCTCGGCACTAGAAGAAGCTGACGTATCCGCTGACGTATCCGCTGACGTATCCATGGAGAGCGCAATCAGTACGGCTGTGGAGGTTAATGTTGGTACTCTAGTTAGAGTCGGCGTAAGAGAGATCGTTGGTCCCGCAGTTGCCGTCCGAACAACGATTGTCGAAGTCGCCGTTGGCTGGGGAGTATAGGTAGTGGTAGGCGTCTGAGTGGGTACCGATGTAGCCTCAGATGTAGCCTCAGATGTAGCCTCAGATGTAGCCTCATTAAATGGCGTGCGGAGAATTGTGGAAACGGCTGTGTGAGTATAGGTCGGTGTGGCAGTGGGATTCACCGTATCTGTTGGTACTGGAGTAGGTGTATAAGTAGCGAGTGGTGTGCTCGTCGGGACCGCTGTCAGGGTTGGCGTGGATGTCTTCGTTCTAGTCGGCTTGAAGGTACGTGTTGGAGTTCTTGTAGGCGTTAGTGTGCTTGTAGGCGTCGTGGTTGATGTCGGGGTTGGAGTCAACGTCAACGTGGGAGTTGATGTTGGTGTTGATGTAGCCGCAGGGGTCATTGTCGATGTCAGAGTCGGAGTCAAAGTCAACGTAGGAGGCGGCGTAGGCGTTGGTGTGGGCTGCACTAAAGCAAATGCAACCCACTTGCTCTGCAACGGGTTCGACTCATCTTCGAGTCTGACCACAGCTTGCGCCACATAGGTGCCATCCACCGTCGCATCGTCACCGGGAATCCACAGGGTGTCAATGAGTATAGTTCCGCCGGTAGAGTTGCTCTTGTACAATGACGGAAGTGGAGCAAACACTCCATCCGTCCTGACAGTCCCGATCAATGTGCCGACGACTCCACGCACTCCTGATAAGTCGAACACGTTCTGCTTAAAGGGCAGATTTGCGTCGAAGCTCCGGGGGCCTCTGACGCTCAGTGTAACCTCCCTAATGGCGGCTCGTTCACTGTTCTGAAATACAAGCGTCGTTTGAAATCTAACTTGCCGTACTTGTCGCAGAGATGTTTGCTCAGTATTCAGGATTACGTCTAAATCCGGCGCCAAACTGTATGCTGTTTGCTCTCCGAGGAAGATGTGTAGAGTCACCGCCAGCAGCGGCAGGAGCATCCATAGAAAGTTCGTTTTATATGAATCGCCTAGCACATCATTATACTCTTGGCAGTAATAATTCTTCCCGTTATAGAACCATACTAAATTAACTTTGTCAAAGCAGGGTCAAAATCGTAACCGTCCCAAAGGCGGTGTGGAGTTGGTGTGGAGTTTAGGGAGGAGTGAACAAGACACGGCAGCCTGCCATTTCAGACGCCGGACGACTACGCCGCCGCCAATGCTCTCAGCCTCTTGCTCTGCCTGTGCCCGTCCAGACCCTAGGGGTAGTATCTGAACGTCCTGCCGCAGTCGCCGCAGCGGTTATCCGATTATCGTAACGCGCTTGATGTAGAGGTCTTTATCCGCTTCTCCGTTTGTCCGTGCGTGTGCAAGGCAACTCCTGCACAATTTAGACAGTTCAACGGGCGAGCGTCGGGATACTACCTGACCTGTGGCAGCGTAAATCGCACTCTTGGCATCGGCGGGGAATCCTTTGATTTTGGTTATTCGCTCAAAATCTTATCAGGATTCCCCGCTTCTTTCTTATCACACCAACTTTGGGACGGTTACGTGTATCAGGTGTCAGGTGAGTGCTCTCGCTCTTGAGGAAAAGGACTTTGTTTCACTCCTTCCTAATCCTCTACTGGCCTGGTCCTCTACTGGCCTAGTCCTTTTTTATTGGAAAGGGAGTGAACTTTCTTCTAGCGGCTGACTTTCTAGCGGCTGACTTTAAGGATGCTGAGGAAGGCTTCCTGAGGTATTTCAACGCTGCCGACGCGCTTCATGCGCTTTTTGCCCTCAGCCTGACGCTGAAGGAGCTTGCGCTTGCGCGTTACGTCTCCACCGTAGCATTTGGCAAGCACATCCTTACGCAGCGCGCGGATCGTCTCGCGGGCGATAATCTTCCTGCCGATGGCGGCTTGTACCGGAACCTCAAAGAGCTGCCTGGGTATAAGCTCGCGCAGTTTCTTGGTAAGCTCGCGTCCCTGGTAGTAAGCGTTGTCGCGATGGGTAATGAAGGAAAGTGCATCCACGGGTTCGCCATTCACGAGGATGTCCACCTTTACGAGACTGCCGGCGCGGTACCCGGAGAGGGAGTAGTCCATTGAGGCGTAGCCTTGCGTATGTGCCTTTAGGTTATCGTAGAAGTCTATGAGCACTTCTGCAAGTGGGACTTCGAACTCCATCAGCACACGCGGGGTGGAGTTTGCGCCTTCGCTCTGCAGGTATTCAAGGCGCTTATACTCGCCGCGCCGGTTGCGAACAAGTTCCATAACGGGGCCGATGTAATTGGCGGGAGCGACGACACTGAGGTCAAGCCACGGCTCCTGGATTTCGCCTATGCGTGAGGATTCGGGCAGGTGCGCGGGGCTGTCAATCTCCAGGATTTCGCCGTCGGTCATCAACACTTCATAGGCGACACTGGGGGATGTTGCGAGAAGGTTCAGGTCGTATTCTCGCTCAAGACGCTCCTGTACGACGTCCATGTGGAGCAAGCCAAGGAAGCCGCAACGAAAACCTGAGCCGAGCGCGATGGAGTTTTCGGGCTGAAAGGTGAGTGCGGCATCGTTAAGCTGGAGTTTTTCGAGGGCGACTCGCATGTCCAGGTAGTCCTCGCCGTCAGCCGGGTACAGGCCTGCGAATACCATCGGCTTGAGAGGTTGGTAGCCCTGCAACGGTTCTGCTGCCGATGCGTTTGCGAGGGTGACGGTATCGCCGACCGGGGCGTCTCCAACGCTCTTGAGTCCGGTGGCTATGTATCCGACTTCACCGACTCCAAGCCGATCGATGCTTGTGGGTTCGGGTGTGAAAACGCCGACATCCAGCACTTCGCTCGCGCTGTCGGTGGACATTATCTTGACGCGGCTGCCGGAGGGCACTTGTCCATCCATAACGCGGACATAGGCTATCGCGCCCTTGTAAGGATCGTACTTGGAGTCGAAGATAAGAGCGCGCAGAGGAGAGTCCGCGCTGCCCGAAGGCGGAGGCACGCGCTGCACTATCGCCTCGAGGATTTCCGGTATGCCTGTTCCTTCTTTAGCAGACACGAAGACTATCTCGTCGTCAAGGAAGCCGAACGCCTGCTGCACCTCCTGCGCTACTCGTTCCGGCTCAGCAACATCAAGGTCTATCTTGTTGATGACGGGGATGATTTCGAGGTCGTTTTCGAGGGCCAGATAGACGTTGGCGAGGGTCTGCGCCTGAATCCCTTGAGACGCGTCCACGACTAGAAGCGCGCCCTCGCACGCGGCAAGGCTGCGCGACACTTCGTAGGAAAAGTCCACGTGCCCCGGCGTGTCTATGAGATTGAGTTGATAGTCCTGTCCGTCCTCGGCATTATAGGAGAGGCGGACTGCCTGCGCCTTGATAGTGATGCCGCGTTCGCGCTCGAGGTCCATACTGTCGAGGAGTTGTTCGACCATTTCGCGCTCATCAACCGCTCCCGTCTGCTGCATGAGGCGGTCGGCGAGGGTGGACTTTCCATGGTCGATGTGGGCGATAATGCAGAAGTTGCGGATGTGCTGTGCGTTCATAGTGTAATAGTAGCACATGAATGTGAACGTAGGCTAACATCGATTCACAGGATGGGAAGGATGGAGAAGGTTAGATTGGAGCAGTGTTGAAGGCGTAACAGTGCGGCGCATGGGCTTTGTGAAATAATTCATTGACATTTCAAATTAGCCTCACTAACATTGTAAATTGCCGAAAGTATAGTCTTATGATTGCGCTAGTTTCGTCGGCATCATCTTGTTGGCAGGCAATTTTGCCAAGCCAGACTTCGGCGATGATTGTCGAGGCATCACAGATGGAGGGAATCAGAATGAAAAGTAAAGCCTTTTGGTTTCTGGGGCTGGTCGCGATAGCGGCATTGGTTCTGGCAGCTTGTGGCGGCGCAGACGAAACACCTGCGGCGTCCGAACCGGCAGCTCCGGCGGCAGCACCCACAGCTCCCGCTCCGCAGGCGCCTGCGCCTGCGGCGCCATCAGGACAGGCAGCGGCGCCCGCAGCAACTGCAGTGCCGGTGCAGCCCACGCCCGCGCCGGCGATTCCGACCGAGCAGGCGGCAATTACAATCACTGTTGCGTTCGACAACGTTGGCACGCCGCAGTTCCGCAACGTGAAGGGCACCTGGCCCGACGTGCTGTTCCACGGCTTCTTCGGCTTCCAGGAGCCGTTGCTGGGCTGGGAACCTACCTATGACGACCAGGGCAACCCGATCCGCTCAACGGGCGAGGCTTGCCACGCGCCGTTCGTCGCGACCGGCTGGGAGTGGGAACTCCCGTCCAAGGATGGCGGCACGGTGAAGATGGACGGCAAAGCCTTGGAGAACTTCGACGATGCCGACCTGTCCGATCCGGATAACCAGGGCATCATCAGGGTGTTCATCCAAGAGGGCATCGACTTCTATCGCGCAGAGCCGGACGGACTGGTGAAGATGGGTCCGCTGACTGCGGAGGATGTCGCGTGGTCGTTCAATGACGCAGGCTCGGAGAACACGAACTCGGCGCACTCCAACTCGTCGCAGGCTTATGAGTACTACAAGCCCTGGCGCGCGGAGAGCGAGTATGTCGCGGTAGCCGAGAATCGCGCGTTCCGTTCGGACGGCTTGCAGGATGCTTCGTCAATCTGCCAGGATGCGATATGGATTCAGTCCAAGGCATATAACGATGAGTTGGAAGCCGCCGGCAATGATGACGGCACATTCGGATTCCCGCACGGCTCGGGCCCGTTCGTGGTGGAAGAATGGCTGCCCGCCGAGCGCATCAATTCGGTAGCCCGCGTCGATCACTGGCGCCAGTCCGCCCCCTTCCAGAGGCTGATATTCGTGCAGGCGAACGAGGCGCAGCAGCGCTCCGCAATGCTTCAGACTGGCGCGGCAGACATCGCAATGGCTTCCATCCAGGATGTCGGCAGGCTTGAAGACGAAGGCTTCAAGTTCCATGAGGGCCTTGACGCCATCAATGGGAATTTCTTCTACTTCTCCGGCAACCTATGGTCATTCGCCTACCCGCCGAACTCTAAGCTTGGCGATGATGACCTGTCCGGCAAGCCGGTAATGCGTAAAGGCTTTCTGCCTTCCGACAAGTATCCGTGGATTGGCGACCCGCGCCTTGAGTGCGTGGGTATAGACCGCAGCGATCCGGCTGTCCAGGATACGCCCGGCGCGGGCTGCGAAGTGGCAAATTTCAGCTTCGAGTTTGACGGCTTCGACTCGCGGTTCACCGATGATTCGGTCGGTTTCGACTACAACAGCACCGACAGATTCTCGTATGACACGCCTCGCATGCAAACTGCCAAGGCTTTCCGTAAAGCGCTCGCGCATTCTATCGACCGTGAGCTTATCGCGGCATCGGTTACGGGAGGATACGGCGGCGCAGTCTATGGCGGCGCTTTCCCCGGCATGTCCCTGCATCAAACTCACCCCGAATACCAATCACGCTGGACTTACGCATTCGACCCTGAGCTTGCCAACCAGTACCTCGCAGAGTCCGGCGTGGAACCAGGCTTTGAGTTCGAGTTCTTCTGCTCGCAAGGCAATGGCACATCGCTTGAGGTCTGCGAAGCAGTAGTCGGACAGTGGAAAGAGAACCTTGGGCTTGAGCCGTACATCGACAGCACGCAGTATTCGTCGCGCCGCCCAACAATGCTGGGCCGTGAGATACATGTGCCGTGGATGACTCGCTGGGGTCCGACTAGCAAGCACGGCAGACTCGGCGAAGGCGGCGGCACACTGCCTGGCGGCGGCACGTGGCCTCTCCCCGCCGGTGGCTGGAACCCGGGCATCGAGGACAATCGTTACTGGTCGTTCCGTGAGGAAACACGCGTGCAGAAGAAGGCTTCACCCGAAAACCTGACATCGCGCGAAGCCATCAACGACTGGGCTTATGATATGACCCTGTCAGTTGGCACGGTCGAGGTACCGGTGCTCATTGGCTTCAACCCGGATACGGTGGAGAGCTGGAACCTTGCGCCTTACGAGCTTCCGAACTCATTCGAGACAATCGTGCCGGCAAGTCGATAGACTCCAAGCCAACAATTGATGGGTAACTGAAAGAAATAGACGCGGCGTCCTGCTTAATGTATGGTTAAGCTGGACGCCGCAAGGCAATACATTATTACTATAACCGCGACATCATCTCGCGACTTCCCCGGAGTGCGAACACAATGAAGGTCTTCATACTGAGACGACTGCTCTTTCTGGTGTTTGCGATATTCGCTGCCACTCTGGTCGTGTTCGCGCTCTCTCGACTGCAAGGCGACCCTCGCAATGTGATGCTCAATGTGGGGTATGTGTCGCCTGAGCAATGGGAGGCATGGGGCAAGCAATTCCACCTCGACAAGCCGGTGATAGTGCAGTACGCCATCTGGATAGGGAAGGGCTTCTTGCAGGGAGACTTCGGTGACTCTCTGAAGACAGGCAAGCCGGTTATGCAGATGGTCGCGGGCTTCGCGCCCGCCAGCTTGCAGCTGGGGCTGTCCGCTGTGCTATTTGTGCTGATTACGGGGATTCCTCTGGGCATACTGTCCGCGGTCAAGCGTGGCACAATTTGGGACGTATTCGGCAGGACGTTCGCCGTGTTCGGACAGGCGCTCCCCCCCTTCTGGCTGGGCATAATGCTGATACTGGTTTTCTCGGTGACGCTTGACTGGCTCCCATCCGGCACACGCGGACACGACGCTACCAACTTTTTTGAGCGTCTCAAGTATTTTCCCATGCCGGCAATAACACTAGGGTGGCTGGCATCAGCCGGATTGATGCGCTTGGTGCGATCGTCCATGCTGGAAGTGCTTGACTCAGAGTTCGTGAAACTTGCGCGCGCAAAGGGCGTTAGCACGAACAAGGTTATCTGGAAGCATGCGTTCAGAAACGCGCTGATACCTCCTCTGACATTCGCGGGTCTGATCCTGGTTGGATTCATTGGGGGCACGGTCGTTACCGAAACCGTGTTCGCATGGCCCGGACTGGGTCAGATGACTTACACATCCATCATCAATAACGACTTCCCCCTGATGACAGGGGCTGTCCTTGTATTTACGCTGCTCTATGTATTTGCGATTTTCCTGATCGATATTCTGTACGCATTCATAGACCCGCGAATACGCTACTCATAAGGACCTGGCCGAGGACCTGCATTGACCACACCAGTACGACAAATGAACATTGCTGACCTTGAGGCAAGCAACCGAGAGTCAACACTTGCCCGAACCTTCTATGTGTTCAGACGTTGGCCCCTCATTCCTATAATCATCCTGAGTATTCTTGGTCTGTGCGCTACTTTCGCGCCGCAAATCGCTCCCTACGAACCTGAAGAGGACCAACTGCGCGCGGTACTCGCGTCTCCGGCATGGTATCCGTCGTGCGAAGAGGGCCAGCTTACGAACAAGTTCGAGAGTTGCAATACCAATGGCATCCCTTTGGGGCGGGACGGTGATGTCTATTACTTCATCATAGGAGCGGACCAACTCGGGCGCGACCTATTGAGCAGGATAATCTTTGGGGCGCGGCTGTCGCTTAGCCTCGCTGCCATCGCCATCGCCATTGGCACGCTGTTCGGCACCACCGTCGGACTGGTGGCGGGATACTACGGCGGTCTTCTCGACGAGAGCATTATGCGAGTGGTGGATGTGTTCAACGCAATACCGTATATTTTGCTGGCGATTGCGCTGGTGTTCGTGCTCGGACAGAGCTTCCTCGTAGTAGCGTTCGTGCTCGCATTAGGCTCATGGGCGGGCATAGCACGGCTTGTGCGCGGGCAGACACTGCAAGTGCGAAACTTCGACTTCATTGCGCTCGCTCACATCGCCGGGGCATCGACCTTCCGCATTATGACGAAGCATCTGCTGCCTGCTGTCGCCAACACGGTTGTCGTGGCGACGACACTTCAGGTCGGCAGCACCATCCTTTCCGAGAGCATTCTTTCATTCCTTGGCGCGGGCGTACCACCTCCCACTCCGTCGTGGGGGGCTGACATATCCAACGGCAGAGAGTATCTGGGGTCCGCATGGTGGGTGGCGTTCTTCCCGGGAATGGCAATCTTCCTGACGGTGCTGTCGTTCAATTTCATCGGCGACTGGCTGCGCGACCGCTGGGATCCGCGCCTTCGCCAGATATAGACTTCCCGCTGGCATCACTGCGCCTATGAGACTGCTGGAGGAGATATATAGCATCCGCTACCCGCTGCTGTGGGTGCTATTCATCGGCGGCGCCATTTTCCTCGTTCTGGTGGGTTCGGGCGTGCGCGTTCCGGGTTTGGAGCGGCAGATTGCGGTTTCCAAGGAGACACGAGATGCCGCCGCCACCGCGAACGCTCCGACGCTTTCGCGGGCTGAGGCAATAGAGCGTGTTCGCGAATTTCTTCGGACGGAGTGCAGGAACGGCCCGGCGTATCTGGAGGGCGATCCGCAATTCACTGCCGTGTTTATGAGTTCGCCTGTCACTGACGATCACCACGTGAGGGGCAAGATGGAGTGGACGGTGATACACACGCCGACGGACGACTTCTGGCGTCTGTATGAGAACGACGGGAAAATTGTGACGGTCATAGGTGACTGTTAGGGGTCTCTCAGCTCTTCAGTGGCTATGGCGGTGGACGTAGGCGTGTCCTCCGTAACATTGGCAACATTGGCATTCATACCTTCCGTCTCGGCAGCAGGCAGGAGGTCGCCGGGGAGCGCGGATGTGAGCTTTCGCACGGGGTAATTGATTTCGATGCCTTCGTCTTTGAAGCGCTTGTGAAGACGCATCATCATCTCGTGCTTGATGGCGAAAGTTGCGACGCGGTCCGCTCCCTGAAAAATGAGGCGGAAGTTGATGTTGGAGTCGGAAAACTCAGAAAAGCGAACGATTGGCTCGAACTCCTTATTCGCGTCATCGGATTCTTCAATCACGTCGCCGGCTACCTCAAGGCAGACACGCTCGACTTCTCTTAAATCTGAGTCGTAGCTGACGCCACACTCGACTACTCCGGTTACGGCGGGTGTGGGCGTAGTGTAGTTGGTAAGAATGCTATCGGTTATCAGGTTGTTTGGCACAACTATCACATTGTTGAATCGGCTTCGGAGAACGGTGCTGCGCCAGCCTATGTTTACCACAAATCCGGCGCGCTCTGAATCAATTTCCACATAGTCACCCTCGCTGATGTGTCCTTCGGCAACGACATACGTTCCAGCGATGAAACTGGTTATGGTCGGAGTCAGCGCGAGCGCTACAGCAAGACCGCCTATGCCGATACCCGCGAGAAGAGGCGTAATTGGGATGCCCAGTACATCGAGCACAATGAGCGCGCCGAGAGTGAAGACGACGATGGATGTTATTCGGATGAGTATGGGAAAGATTACGGTGTTCAGAGCGGTGCGCGTCTCATGGGGTGTGTGCGCACTGTACCATCGCATAAAAGCTATGATGAGGCGCGACGCAGTATAGCAGGCAAGCGCCGCGATGACTATTAGCCATAGGTTGTGCCCCAATTGCCCCAGGTTAGAAACGAAGCCGAGAGAAGGGCTGGATGCGCGCGAAATAGAGACTAGGGCGAGACGTATGCCGTATAAAGCGGTTAGCAGAGCCAACGGCACACGGAGAGCGCCTATTATTCGTATCTCCACGGAGCGGAGTGGACTTTCGCTGCGATTGGTCAGCAGTCTTAAGACCTGCCGCAGCAAAAAATTGGCTAGGAAAGCGATTGCAGTGGATGCAGCGACGACGGCAAAGCCGAACGCCAGAGCTGCCACAACGCTGTCGCCGAAGATCTCAGGCAGCATCGTTTGTACCTGTCAACTCAAGTGCATATAGGATTATGCGTAATTTTACAACGCCATCGCATACCCTATCGTGTTCTTGGCGGACGCTGCGCCCGCTATGACACCCTTGTCCGAATGCCAGCGGATGCCCATGACCTTGCCGTTCGCCCAGTCTCCGGCCAGTTCGATCTCGTGACCGCGCCGCTCCAGTTCTCGCCGCACGTCGATGGAGATACGAGATTCCGCCACCACGTGGGCAGGAAACGCAGCGCGCGGGTAAAAAGACGACGGGAAGTGCGTCGAATGGACGGTGGGCGCATCAAGGGCTTCCTGCAAGTTCATCCCGAAGTCGATGTGGTTTAGGAAGAACTGGAGCGTCCACTGTTCTTGCGAGTCGCCGCCCGGCGTGCCGAATGCCATGAAAGGCTCGCCGCTCTTCGTAACGAGGGTGGGTGTCAGAGTGGCGCGTGGACGCTTGCGCGGCTGGAGTGCGTTGGGCCGGTCGGGGTTCAGATAAAACATTTGGCCGCGCGTTCCGAGCGGGAATCCCAACCCCTTGATCACGGGGGATGTACCGAGCCATCCGCCGCTAGGAGTAGCGGCAACCATGTTGCCCTCGGCGTCCATCGCGTCTAGGTGCGTGGTGTCGCCGATGTGTGCATGGCCGAGGCCGAGGTCTCTAACCTCGCGCGCACCGATGCCAAGCGCGGCGCGGTTGTCCTCCGCAACACCTATAGCCGTGTAGTCGGGTGCCCCACCGCCGAGGTCTCCGGGGCGGAGTTCGTGGGACGCAAGGGCGCCAATCTGCGCCGCGCGCTTCTGTGCGTAGTCGTCGGAGAGCAGCATGTCGATAGGCACTTCGTCGAATTCGGGGTCGCCGTAGTACGCTTCGCGGTCGGCGAAGGCGAGCTTTGCGGACTCGATCCATGTGTGCAGGTAGTCGGCGGAGTTGTGACCGAGCGCGGCGAAGTCCATTGTCTTCAGGATTGCGAGCTGCTGGAGGAAGAGCGGCCCCTGAGTCCATGTCGAGCACTTGTGAACATCCAAGCCGTTGTATTCAAGCGAGACGGGCTGTTCCACTGTGGCATGCCATTCCGAGATGTCCTCATACGAGAGTATGCCCTTGTGGACGACTCCGCTGGCGTCTTCGACGGGATTATCTTGAATGAATTTGATTATCTTCTCGGCAACGCCGCCCCTGTAGTATTCGTCGCAGGCGGCTTCGATACCTGCGATGCGTCCCTTGCCTTGCGCCTGCTTTTCGGCATCGCACAGGGAGCGCAGCATCGCACCGAAGTCGGGATTGCGGATAAGCTCGCCGGTATAGGGCGCGCTGCCGTTGCGGAAGTAAATCTCGCCGGTGGTGGGGTAAAGTTCGGTGTACTTGGCGTGGTCGGCTTCGAGGCGCTGCCGGAGACCGTCATAGAGTGGGAATCCGTTCTCGGCGAGGTCTATCGTGGGCTGCACGACTTCGGCGAAGCTCATCGTGCCCCAGCGCGCCAGCGCGGTCGTCCATGTGCCGACGACGGCTGGAACGCAGGCGGGCAGGTAGCCGTCGCCGGGGATGAGATCGATGCCGTTCTGTCTGCACCAGTCGATAGTAAATGCCTCAGCTGACCAGCCCATGCCGGAGATTGCGTAAGTTCTGCCTTCCTTGGCGGAGTACACAAGCGTTGGGACTTCGCCGCCGATGCCGCAGGACTGGGGTTCCAGCAGCGTCTCGCAGATGCCCATTGCGGCAGCCGCATCGATGGCGTTACCCCCGCGCATGAGCATCTGCAATCCGACTGAAGAGACCAGGTAATGGCCGGAAGTTACAACTCCCCGGGCACTCATAACGACGGGTCGAGTGGTGAATGATGGCATTGACAGCCTCCTGCAAAAGGGGAATTAAATGGATAGACAGGATGATAGCAGAAATAGAGGGGTATATGGTGAGCATGTACAAACTCCGCCGTGAGTCTCCGGATGGGGAGAGTCGTCACATTCCCACGCAGGCGCTATCCATTAAGCGCGCTCAATTAGGCGCGCTCAATTTACAATTTAGGACTTTCTTGCTTCGATGAGATATTTCGCAGCGTAAAAGTCCAGTCCATCCCCGGCCTCCAGCCTTTCTTGAAGTGCGAATAGGGATGGAAGATATGTCTCTACCGTGAAACCCGGCACTTCCCAAGGAACCGCCTTGAGGTAGTAAACAATCGCGCCTACGTCCGTGAAAGATAGGTTGCCTTCCCACTCCTGAACATTCGCTATGGTCAAGCCAGCCGCTTTCAGCATTGGCACGTACTTTTCAGCCGTCGAATTGGGCCATTGGGGTTCTGCGTAGAAGAATGCCTGAAGATCCCAAGCCCACATTCCGTGAACCTGCTGTGTGAGGAATGTACCACCATCGGCGAGCACGCGGGCGACTTCGCTTGGGTTAAATGCCGCATGTCGATTTAGGACCAGATCGAATTCGTTGTCTGCGAAGGGCATTGGAGCAATAGTGGACATCGGAGCTTTGACGACCTTCACGCCCAATGGTGAGAGCCGCTCGATTGCCAGCTCAAAATTCGGGAGATAGTCCTCGGTGGCGACGACCTTTGTGGGCCAATGGTTGCGCAGGCTCAGCAACTTTTCGCCGCCGCCGGTGTCCATATCAACTACGGACGAAGAGCGCTGCATAAGCTCGGCGACACGATGTAGATATGACCAGGGCAATTGCCCTTCCGTCATTCGACCTTCGAGGTACGAGAAGTCCCAACCGATGAAGGGCTGTCGTTCCTCATTCAGCCATGTTTCTATGATTTCGGTGCGGTTCATGCGCGACAATCTCTACTCATCACTTTGCTGGTCCGTCCTTAAAGTATTCCGTCCGCGCTGTGTTCGGATATGCCGGACGCAGCGATTCACATCTCCTAGCAGCAAACGGATATAAATGTTGGTGGGCCGGGATGTACCGAACTGCGAATTTTTCGGTGGGAGGTTCCACTATAGATGTGTCGGGATAGATGTGTCGGGAAGAGCTGCCGCCCTTATGTTCAGGCTGTGGTGGCGGGAACCAGGCCTAGGTGGTGGATTTGGGCGCAAGTGTTATGTTTACGCAGGAAACCGACAGTGGTACACTTTAACCTGTTAGGGCAACTTTGGGACAGTTTTTCGAGGAACGATCTTTTCGTTGCGATTAAAAGGGGGGATGTACATGGATCTTTTCAGGTCTCTTGCGCGACCCTGGCGTCTCCTGTCTTGGGTTGCCATGTTTGCTGTCCTGCTGTCCTTCCATGGCGGCGTGGTCTTCGCCCAAAGCACGGATGAAACAGCGGACTGTTCCGACTCCGATGACGCCCCCGTTCCGACCGTGGTTGAGGTCACGGCAGTTCCCATCGTAGTCACCTCCACGACCGACGATTACTTCGTTCTGTACGTCAAGTATAACGAGGATGGCACAGAGGTGAAGCAGCCCGTCTTGGTGAAGCGGGGGGAGGCGGGG
>JAGGDZ010000192.1 GCA_024648655.1 Chloroflexota bacterium
ACGATATTGCGCCCGCCATTCCCGACATGATGCAGCGCGACAAGATTGTTGTCAGGCGAATCGAAGCAACGCCGCTGTCTGTGGTTCACTAACCCGCATCTATCTTTCGGTTTCCGCGCTGCCGCAGCGCCATGAGAACCCCTAGCGAGCAACAGGACGTTGTGCTTGTGAACGGCAATGTCCTCACGCTTGACGGCGAGCGACCTTCTGCCGATACCATACTCATCAGACGTGGACGCATCCGATGGGTGGGGGAGAGGCGCAATCTTTCTGCCTCAGTTCTTGCGGTCGCAGAGATTATTGACTGCGGCGGGCGGACCGTCGTTCCGGGATTCATAGATGCTCACTGCCACATTCTTGCTTACGCGGCGAGTCTGGACGCCGTTGACTGCTCTCCGAGCGCCGTGTCAGGCGTTGACGACATTTTGCGTGAGATAAGGAAAGCAGCCGAAGTTACGCCTCGCGGAGATTGGATTCGAGCTACCGGATACAGCGACTTTGATTTGAGGGAAAGGCGCCATCCCACTCGCAGGGACTTGGACCTCGCTTCACCTTGTCATCCTGTGCGCTTAAATCATCGGTCGGGGCACGCATGCGTATTGAACAGCCTTGGACTCGAGCGCGTTGGAATCCGCGCCGATACGGAGGAGCCTCCTGGAGGCACGATAGCGCGAAACCTCGAGGACGGAAAACCCAGCGGTTTGCTGCTGGAGATGGCGGACTGGCTTGATGGACGCATCCCTCCTATGAACGAAGACAAGTTGCGCGATGCCGTCTCCCGTGCGAGCCGCATATTCATATCACGGGGTGTAGCTTGCGTTGTGGATGCTACGCCATCCAATTCTGTTGACAGATGGAAGTTCCTAAGGCGTATGAGGAAGGAAAAAAACTTTGTCCCTTCACTACAATTCATGCCGGCTGCCGGCCGCATAGATGATTTTCTGCGCGCAGGATTGCGATTCGGTGAAGGCGATAGCAATGCTTTGATTGGGCATGCAAAGATTGTGATAGCGCAGTCGGACGGCAATCTCCATCCGAGAACCGATGAACTAGGTTATATCATTGAGTATGCACACTCTAGCGGATTTCCGGTGGCGATTCATGCTGTAGAGGCGGATGCGGTAATTGCCGCATCAGAAGCACTCGCAGCTAATCGCGCACCCGCGTTGCGGGATCGCATCGAGCACGCAGCCGAAAGCCCCCCGCATGTTCTGGACGCACTGCTGCGCGCCGGTCCCATAGTCGTCTCGCAGCCTCGATTCATTCAGGACAGTGGACTTCGCTATCTTAGGGAGCTTGGCACAGATGCGAGGTGGCTTTATCGTTTCAAAACTTTCGTCGATGGCGGCTTGGCGCTTGCAGCCTCTTCGGATGCACCGGTGAGTGCGCCAAGCCCGATTGCGGGAATGTGCGCTGCTATTACGCGACAAGCGGAGTCGGGCGAAGTAGTAGGTGAGGAAGAGCGACTGACTGCGATGCAGGCTCTTGAGATGCACACCAAGAGCGCCGCATATGCGGTTGGCGCTGAGGATGTGGCGGGCACGATTGCTGTGGGCAAGAGGGCGGACATTGCCATATTGAGCGCGGACCCGACTAGTATTGCGCCGGAACGACTGCCGGACGTTGACATTACGATGACGATGGTTAATGGACAAGTAGTGTGGCAGGCATAGCCCTCTTGTGGATACCTGAGTACGCGGAAAGGGATTTTAGCTGCGCCGCACCTTGACGTGGCTCACCAACTCTTCAAGCGAATCGCGGGAGTGGCTTTCGGGAAGTTCGGCTAGATTGTCCAGCGCTTTCTCGCAATAACGACTCGCGAAATTGTATGACTCTTCCAGAACACGGTCGTCTTGGATGAGATTGATCGCTTCGCACATCAAGTCGCTGTTGTTCGGACTTTCGAGTGCGCGCTTTACGACTTCGGAGCACGCCTTATGCTTCATAGCGATAAGGGTAGGCAGTGTGACTACTCCGTTAGTGAGATCGCTGCCAATTGGTTTGCCGATCTCTTCTTCCGTGCCGTCGAAATCGAGGATGTCATCAACCACCTGAAATGCCATGCCTAGATTATGGCCGTAGCTTCGCAACGCCTGAGAGCAGGCTTCCGGTGCTCCGCTCAAGATCGCGCCTGACTCTGCGGCGGTGGTGAACAGGGAAGCGGTCTTGTTGTAAATTCGCTCCAGGTAACCTTCCATGGACTGCTCAGGGTTGTAGGTTTCCGCCATCTCCTGAAGCTCGCCGCTGGCAAGCTCCATTATCGTCTCGGCAAATCGCCTGATAACGCGGATGTTACCCGTGTCGCAGACTAGCGTGGCAGAAGCGGCAAAAATGTAATCGCCTACTAAAACGGCACCCTTAGGCCCCCATAGGCTGCTGATGGTCAGCTTACCTCTTCGCAGTGCCGCACCGTCCACAGTGTCGTCGTGTATGAGTGAGGCGATGTGGAGCAGTTCCACGCCAATCGCCATCTTCTCCGTGAGGCGCTCGTCGTGTCTGTGGAAGTTGGAGGCGAGCAGTGTTATGGCGGGCCTTATATTCTTGCCGGGAGTAGAAAAGGTGTGATCTAGCAATTTCGCTAGAAAAGGGTGCTTCTGTTCTGCCATTTCCGCCAGGGAAGAGTTGACCTTTTCCAGACGTTCCCTGACAGGCTCGTAAAACGATACGGGTTGCACTCGATGTCGTTCCTTTAATGCGGCTTTAGTCGTTCAGCCGTTGTTCTTCCGCGGCGATGACATCTTCGTCAAGCTTCTGGAACAGGGGAGCGGGTCGTTGCAATTTCTGCCCCGGCTTCATTGCGTTGGCATCCCAATTCCAGCCCGAGTCTTCCACATCGCCTTCAAAGCCGAGCATACAGTGGAGTTTCTGCGAGCTGAATGGCAGGAAAGGGTACATGGTCGTCTTCAGACAGTTTATTACCGAGATCGTGGTCCAAAGCGTCTGCGCGGCGTCGGACTTGTCGCGGCGCACAGCGCGCCAGGGTTCCTTCTGGTCCAGGTAGCGATTCGCGGCTTGCGCGAGCGCCATAGACGACTGCAATGCCAACCGCAGGCGCACCGCTTCCAGATATGTAGCCGTTTCGCCGAAACGTTCCTGTGCCTGAGCCAGCAACCCTTTGCTTACCCCGTCTAACTCACCCGGATCCGGGAGGATACCGTCGAAGTTGCGATTGAGCATCGATAGGACGCGGTGTACCAGGTTGCCGTAGGTCGCCACAAGTTCATCGTTGTTGCGCCGCACGTACTCTCGCCATGAGAAATCAGAGTCGGAGGTTTCCGGGAGATTTGCGGCTATAACGTAACGCAACGGGTCCGGCTCATAGCGATCCAAGTAGTCGGGCAGCCAGACGGCCCAGTTGCGGCTCGTGGAAAGTTTGAAGCCTTCGAGATTAAGATACTCGTTGGCAGGCACGTCGTATGGCAGATTCAAGCCTCCGTAACCGAGCAGCATAGCTGGCCAGATGACGGTGTGGAAGGGAATATTGTCCTTACCCATGAAGTAATAGGCGCGGCTGCCGTCCTCCCAGAAGGGCTTCCACGCCTCCGGCGTCTCACTATTGTGCGCCCACTCGATGGATGCCGAAAGATAGCCGATAACTGCCTCGAACCACACGTAAAGGCGCTTGTCCTCGTAGCCATCTAGGGGCAAGGGAACGCCCCACTCGATGTCGCGGGTTATGGCGCGGTCGTGAAGTCCGCCTTCCAGGTAGCCGATAGTGAAATTGCGGACGTTCGGGCGCCAGTGGTCCTGCTTTCGCACCCACTCCAGAAGCTGATCCTGGAATGCGCTGAGCTTCAGGAAGAAGTGCTCGGTCTCCCTGAACTCAGGAGTGCTACCACATATTCGGCAGACCATTCTGAGCAAGTCCTTAGGGTCGAGGGTGCGTCCGCAGTCGTCGCACTGGTCTCCGCGGGCGCCGTTGAAAGCGCAGTGCGGGCAGGTGCCTTCCACATAGCGATCGGCGAGAAAGCGGCTCTCGTTCTCGCAATAGGGCTGAACCATCGTATCCTTGTAGATGTAGTCTCGTGCAAGAAGCCTGCTGAAGATGTCCTGCGACACTTTGGCATGGTTGTCCGTGTGGGTGGTGGTAAACAGGTCGAAACTGATGCCGAGCCGCTTCCAGCTGTCAAGAAACTCTGCCTGATACTTATTGAATATATCCTCCGGTCCGACGCCCTGCTGCTCGGCAGTAAGTGTAACCGGCGTACCGTGGGCATCGCTACCGGACACCATCAGGACTTTGTTGCCCTTCATACGATGGTAACGGGTAAAAATGTCGGCTGGCAGGTAAGTCCCCGCCACATGCCCTATGTGGATGGAGCCGTTAGCGTAGGGCCACGCTACGGCCGCAAGAATTCGCTCTGGCATCGCTCATCACGCTTTGAAGACCTTGTGATTGCCACCTGCCATGATAACACAAGGCAATGAGACACGGCACTTATTACGTTCCTTGATGATGTTCTGACGCGGCGCTGTCCAGCCACATTTGGTACACTTGTCGTCTTGACAGTCCTGTAACGGCGGTTACATGTGATACAGCGTGTTTTGCCCCCGTTCCCTGGCGTCTTAGCCGGTGGAGGATGGTTGAAGCCAGCGCCTCTAGTTCGGAGTCGTCATCAGACGATTCGGTCCAGCCATCTATGACCAGCGTGAATTCACCTCTTGGCTGCTCGAAGTGGTTCAGGGCTTCGGATGCGTTGCCGCGAAAGACCTCTTCGTGCAGCTTCGTCATCTCTCGGCATACCGCGATGAGTCTGTCATTGAGCGTTTCGCATATAGCCTGAAGCGATTGGCGAATGCGCTTGGGCGACTCCAACGCCACTACCGGACGACGCTCATACGCAAGCGTTTCAAGAAGCCTTCGGCGGTCGTCTTTGCTGCGTGGCAGGTATCCCAGGTAAATGAAAGCTTCATCTACGATGCCGGAAATGGCGACGGCCGATGTGACGGCGGACGCTCCCGGCACTGCCACAACTTGAATGCCGGCATCGGAAGCAGCCTGCACGAGCGCCTTTCCCGGGTCGTTTACACTCGGAGTGCCCGCATCCGAGACGAGCGCGACATCCTCGTTACGGAGAGTGGACAGCAGGTCCGGTGTGCGGGAAGACTGGTTGTGCTCGTTGAAGCTCGTAAGTCGAGTATGTATGTCGTAGTGGCTCAGCAGCTTGCGGGTTACCCGCGTGTCTTCGGCGGCAATGAGCGCCACTTCGCGCAGGACGCGCAGTGCCCGCAGCGTGATGTCTTCAAGGTTGCCGATGGGCGTTGATACGATGTAGAGGGTAGGCATTCTATATTTGCCGCCTTAGGGTCGTTGTCTGCCATTGACAATAAATGGGCAGCCTGAAGGCTGCCCACCGATACTAATAATTGCGACGACAGGCTGCACCTATTCCAGTGCGCTCGCCGTGCCCACGATGCACACGGTGCCGTCGGGCTTTTCCATCCAAACCGCTACATTGGCGCGAGTGCCGCCGTTCTCTTGCACTCTGTCAGTGATGATGCCTCGCGCGATGACACGGTCGTCGGGCCAAACGATGTTCGTGAACTTGATGTCCAGAGCGCCGCCCTCGAACCATCCCTTGCCGAAGCGCCTGTCCATCAGGTCGCCGATGTAGGACATCGTCATCCTGCCGCCGACAACGACTTCCTCAAAGCCCAGCTCTTCAGCAGCCTGCTTGTCGGTGTGGTAGTTCTTATTGCCATGGAAAAATAGGCCGCACATCTCCAGAGTAATGTCGCTCTCGACGGGTCCTATCGGTTCACCTTCGGGCACCTGGAACTTGCGGATACCTTCCTTCTTCTTAGGGTCCCGCAGCTTGACTTTGCCGAGATGACTTTTGCCGAGCAGGTAACTCTGGTGGTGTGTGCCGCGCGCCATCAACTCGCCTCCGTCCGACCAGAGGTCCACTATCTGCTTGACGACGGTGCGATCGCGCCAGTCGTAAATGTCAGCGACAGTCGAGGTGCGGCGGTAGGTCTCGGCAGGGTACATAGGCTTGTGCAGTTCCCATTCCTGCCGAATCCACAGATTGCCAAAGTTATCGTTAAAGCCTGCACCTCCGAACCCACCATCGACATTGGTGAGAATCATCGAAGGGACGACCGGCTTCCCGTATGGCGACGCGTCAGTGTAGAAAGATGAATCGACTTCAAGTCCCTCATAGTAGTGATGCAGAATTTCTTCAGTTGCAGTGAATTCGTTGCTGCCGAGGTCTTTGCCAACGTAGGCTTCTTCCGGGCTGCGAGTCTGTTGTTGCGTCATTGCCTGCTCCTTCTATTGTAGCGCCGTCTTATTGCGGTATTTTACGCGCTCTGCCGCAAATCGCAAGCGCCGGGAATTAGAGTATGACTCCTTGTTCCTTGAATTCTTCGATGTCCTCCCAAGTGTAGTCGAGTAGGTCGATGAGTACCGACTCGGTGTGCTCGCCGTGCGCGGGCGCGAGTCGCTGTGTAGATACTGGTGTTTCATCGTATGCGATTGGGGTCTGATGCCACTTCGTGGCGCCTAGGGTGGAGTGATCGAGGTCAATGAGATATTGGTTTTCGACGACCTGCGGGTCGTTTGGCAAGTCCATTATGGATTGGACACGCTCCCAGATAAGGTCTCCTGCATCGGCAAGGCGCTTCTCCCACTCTGCGCGAGTGTACTTGATGAATATGTCGTCGAGAATGGCGATGAGTTCTTCACGATGTTCACGCCTCAACT
>JAGGDZ010000501.1 GCA_024648655.1 Chloroflexota bacterium
GAGATCAAGCGCGGCGATGTTGTGGAAGTGGAGCTTGAGGGGGTTGGGACGCTGAGCAATCCCGTCGTCGCGGAGGAGTAAGCGGAGTAAGGACTTGGCAAAGGTTGTCAAGTTTTGCCAAGTCGTGTTAGCCTCAATGTAGGCTGGGAGGACCGCAAAGGCCTATGGTTCGCTAGAGATATTTTCTCTACTCGGCCGCAATAAACCAAAAGGGTGTGCTTATCGGCTCGAAATAGATGTATCTATTATACTTGGATGAATCAGGGACTCAATCAAGTGCCCCAAGTGCCCGCCATTTTGTTTTGGCGGGCATTGTTGTTCATGAAAACAACATTTATTGGGCAAAAGAGAAACTCAACAGTTTACGGCAGGTATGAGTCCAGCCACGCAAGAGAGTTTGACCGCATGCTGCCAAAATTCGACCAAGACGACTCAGGCAGAATCCATGGACTGGTTCACTTTTGCAAAGAGAGAAATCTTTGTTATCTGCCCTGTTGTTTGTCCAGAAGAGCTTCCTCAATATAAGTTCCTCAATATAAGCTAGGCTGCCCCTACATCCTCTACTACTTCGCTTCCTGAAGTTTATTCTTCCGCTTCTTAGCCCAGTACGTTGCCGATGGTGAGCCAGTAGAAGACGATGTATGTGCCGGCGATGAGCATTAGCCATGTGCCGATGGGCTGGATGTAGGGCATGACCTTGCGCATGCCGCCGACCATTGCGCCCTTGAAGAGGGCTATGCCGAGAGTGAGTGTGATGATGACTGCGCCCATGCCGAGTGCGTAGAGGATGAACTGGGCGAAGGCTGCCCAGATGTTGGAGGATGCGAAGGATGAGCCGATTACGGCGAGGAATATGGGCAGGGTGCAGGATAGCGATGCCAGACCATACGCAAGGCCGAAGATGAAGTATCCGCGAATGTTCGCCTGTCCTGGGTCGCCGAATTTGTCTGCCATCTGCTGGGCGAGCGCGGTGTAGAGCTTACCGCCGCCGAGAAGCCATGCGCCTGCGAGCGTGAGCAGGACGCCAACGCCTAGTCCTATCCAAGGGAGGACGCTGCCGATTACGGAGCGCGCGCCCAGTCCGATGACAGCGCCTGCGGCGGCGAATAGCAGGATGAAGCCGACTGTGACGGAGCCGCCGATGAGCAGAGCCTTGCCGATGTGGGCAAGGAAGGAGGTACTGTCGTCTTCGCCTACGCCGAGGTATAGGCCCATGTATGCTGGGAGCATGGCGAAGCCGCAGGGGTTGAAGGCTGCGGCCAGACCCGCGCCGAACGCGAAGCCGAGGGGCGCGATGATGCCGAGCCCACCAAGTTGGCGAGCTGCGCCGCCGGAGAGGGATTCGACGAAGAAGTTGATGCCGTCGATGTCGCTGTCGCCGCGCACTATGAGGGCGCCTATGACGGCTATGGCGAGTGCGACGGTTGCCGCGACGACCGGCAGGATGACGGTGCGCGCTATTCCGGGCGATTGCTGGGTATCGGTGTAGGCGGTGGTTTCGTTCATAGCGATGTCCTTGTATGGTATGACACAGTCTTTCGGTCTTTCGGTCGGTCAGTATATCAGTAGTGTCTATTCGGAGCGCTTTCATTATATTGGATGCAGGAATGGCGAATGGGATTTACGGTTGTCAGGGTGTAGGCGGATGCCATATGCTGTTTGCCTGTTAATTGTTTGCCTGCTGACCGTGAGGACGGCGCAGTGTTTGAGACGGATTGGGAGATTATGACTACGGATTCTATGAACCGGGCGACCGAGACGGTTGAGATGGAAGATGTGGAGGCGATGCCGTTGTCGCGAGGCGAGCTGCCGGAGCGGTTCGAGAATTTTCAGCCGTCACGGGAGTCGTCGCTGGATAACGAGGCGATGGCGGCACACGGGTTTCCGGGGAGTGACGCGGAGCGGTTCCGGCGTATGGGGCGTATCGGCGGGCATATGCGGGAGTTCGTGTCGGTGGTGCCGTCGTTCGGGACGGACGGTGTGGATTTCATGGTGGCTACGGTGGCGCACCTGTTCGAGACGCCGGATGCGGTGCATAAATGGATGCATGAGGTGTTTTTGCGGGATTTCGAGGTGAATGTGGGAGCAGACATCGGCAGCAACCTGAGGCTGGTGGGTTCGGAGCGGCTGGAGCCTGCGGGTTTTTTCGACGAAGCGGTGGCGCTGAAGGCTCTGCATGAGGATAACGGTAGGCTGATTTCGGTTACTATCGTGGATTTTCGGGTGGGGCGAGTGCTTGGGGTGGCGTTCGTGGGGACGCTGGGGGACCATGCGCGGCTTGATGAGGCGACGGAGCTTGCAGTGGCGCTGGAGCAAAGCATCGTAAGCGTAGCGCTGGGGTAGAGGGGAATTACGAGTACCGGAGACGGAATTGAGACAATTGCGCGAACGGATTAGGCAGGGATGACGACGGAACTTGGGCCGCGCGCGGAAAGCGATGATTTCAGTCTTGAAGTGTAACTTGAAGTGTAATTTGAAATGCGTTCAAAAGGGTTGACACTTTTGGCGGTGTTGTGATAGTTTTCACCAGTATTTTCAATAGTGGCGTTGTGTCCCAAAGGCCCTAGGGAGGGTTCTCGGCGGGGCAGGACGCAGGGACTATCAGCATGGTCTTCTCAGGGTGTTCAGGATGAGGGTTTTTCACTCCCATCTGCTGCCTTCACAAGGGCAGGCTTTTTCCTCTTTGAGGGTAAGGGACATCGGCAGGGAGAAGGCGCAGTAAAGAGGCGACTATTCTATGGAACCAGCTCCTCTCGGCGCAACGGAATGGAGCGAACTTGGCAGCATGCTGTTCGCGCTGTGGATGGTGGTCATATTCATAGTGCTGTTCGCGGCGAATATGCTTGTGGGGCATAATATGCTCCCGTCGTTCATCGCGTCGAGACATGTGCCGGAGTCGCTCCAGAAGGCACGGCTGTTCTTCTACGCCTGCGCGATAATCTGCTTCGTGATTGCGATGTATTTCCTCGTAAGCACAATTCAGCAGGGTGATGTGTTGCAGCATTTCTGGCCGGACTATTGGATATAGGTAGGCATTTATGGACGGGGCATAGAGTTTTTCACCCGCATCCCAACCTTCCCTCCGCAGTAATGGGGAGGGATCCAAAAATAGGTTATTTGATTTGATACCAGGCGATTTTCAAACACTCAAGCCGACGCGCAGGCAACTAATAAAGCATGGGATTTTGGGCGTCATAACATTAGGCGTCCTAGTTGTGGCTGCGTTAGCGCTGACTTTTGTGATTTCTGCGTGGCTGGGCAGGCCTGTGGTGTTCGCCACGGAGGGTCCGGACCAGCCGATCGCGTTCCCGCATACCACGCACGTCGAAGACCTTGGGATGGACTGCACTTTCTGCCATCGCAATGTTACCGAGGGCGCTGCGGCGACTATTCCGTCCGCCGGGCTATGCATGACTTGTCATGATGTGGTCGGTGACGACTTGGAAGAGATCGAAAAGCTGCGTGATATGCATGAAGAGGGACGCCCGATAGACTGGGTGCGCGTGCACAGGGTTCCGGACCATGTGCATTTCGTGCATGAAGCGCATATCAGGTTCTTCTCGGAGCGCGATGGCGTAGAGGAGACGGCGGTGTGCGCGACCTGTCACGGCGATGTTGGCTCAATGGAGAAGGTGGAGCAGGTGCGCGACTTGAAGATGGGCGACTGCGTGAACTGCCACCGGGACAACGGCGCGCCGACGGACTGCACGGCGTGTCACTATTAGGAAGCTGAGGACAAACAATCACCCCATACCCTGCCTTTCGCAGGGGCAGACACTTCCCTCATTAAAGGGGAAGTGATGAAGACGAGAGAAATGGCTTTAACGCGAAGACAATTCCTGACACTTGCCGGAGGCTCGGCGGCGGGAGCGATACTGTTCCAGGCTTGCGGAGTTCCGGAGGATGAGCTTCTGGTGCAGGCGCCGGTGGAGATGCCGGAGGACCTGGTAACGGGGCGCGACAACTGGTATGCGACTCTGTGCCGCCAATGCGCGACGAGCGAGGGTATCGTAGTGCGCGTGATGGAGGGCAGAGCGAAGAAAGTGGAGGGAAATGTAGATTACCCGATCAATCGTGGGGCGCATAGCGCGCGCTGCGAGGGTGGGTTGCAGGCGCTTTATCATCCCGACAGGATTCGGGGGCCTATGGTGCGGTCCGGTGAGCGCGGCGCGAAGCAGTTCCGCGAGATAAGCTGGGAGGATGCGATAAGCCGTCTTTCGTTCGCGCTGGAGAATATCGCCAATGCAGGGCAGCAGTCGTCGGTAGTGCTGGCGACTGATCCCATCAACGCGCACATTAATTTGGTTGTTGACGCATTCGTTTCGGCATACGGGGCGAGGCGAATGACTTACGCGCCGCTGGAGCAGACTACGGTCAAGTCCGCCGTTAAGCAGGTGTTCGGGCAGGACACGATGCCGGACTTCGACATTGGGAATGCCGGTGCGGTTCTTTCGTTCGGCGCCGATTTCCTGAACACATGGGTGTCGCCTGTGCGGTTTGGCCGCGGGTATGGCGATTTCCGCGATGACGAGCATGACAGAGGCACATTCATTCAGGTGGATTCGCGCTTCTCGATGAGCGCGGCGAACGCGGATACTTGGGTGTATGTAAAGCCGGGCATGGAGGGCGTTCTGGCTCTGAGCATCGCGCAGGTCATCATTGCCGACGGGCTTGCGGATTCGGATGCGGCGAATGCTCTGACATCTAGCATCAACATCAACGCTTATGCGCCAGAGTCGGTTGCCGACCGTACAGGCGTGAGCGCAGAGAAGATACGCAAGGTGGCGCATGACTTCGCCAGCCACAAGCCGGCGGTGGCTTTCGGTGGCGGCTCGGCGGCAGCGCACACGAACGGGCTGTTCAACCTCGCGGCAATCTACTCGCTGAACTATCTGGTGGGCAGCGTGCAACACGAAGGCGGGATTGTGTTCAATCCGGGCGCTGCGATACGCGGGCTTTCAGCATCCAAGAGCGGTTCACCGTTCTCGGACTGGCACCGACTTGCGGGCGAGATGTCGCGGGGCGAGATACAGATGCTGATGGTGCGCGGCGCGGACCCGGTTTACGGACTCCCTGACGCGGTGGGCTTCGAGCGCGCGGCATACAGTGTACCTTACATCGTGAGCTTCTCCGACGTTATGGACGACACGACCGCGGTCGCGGACTTAGTGCTGCCCCAGCACAACTACCTCGAAGACTGGGGTAGCGATGTTCCTGATCCGGGGCCGGGCTACCAGGTGGTCGGATTTCAGCAGCCTGCGGTGAGGCCGTTCTTCGAGCCACGCGGCGAGCAGCTCGGCACGCGCAATTTCGCGGACGTGCTGATGGCTACGGCACAAGGGCTTGAGCTTGACCTCGGACTGCCGGGCGAGACTTATCGCGAGATCCTGCAGGACGGCGCAATGAAGCTGTACGAATCGGGCAACGGCTCGGTGAAAGCGGCGAGTTTCAACGCATTCTGGAACGGCGTGCTTCAGCGCGGCGGCTGGTGGGACACATCGGCTCGCGCGAATGGAAACCCACCGTCGCCGTCGCCGCTGGTGGACGCTGCCGAACCTTCGTTCTCGGCTGGTGAGTTCCACCTGATTCCGTTCGAGACGACGGGACTAGGGGACGGCCGTGGGGCGGCGATTCCGTGGATGCAGGCGACGCCTGATCCGCTATCGACCGCCGTGTGGCAGACATGGGTGGAGATAAACCACAGGGTCGCAGAGGACCGCGGAATCAGTGAGGGCGATGTCATTAGCATAGAGTCGCAGTACGGGCGCATAGAGGCGCTGGCGTATCCAAGCCCCGCAGTGCCGCCGGACACGGTGTGCGTACCTTTCGGACAAGGGCATGCGTCGGGCGGCAGGTATGCCGAGAGGCGGGGCGCGAATGTGTATTCGATCCTCGCGCCGAACATAGACGGCGAGACTGGGGCGCTGGCGTGGGCATCAACAAAGGTGAATATAGCAAATACGGGCGAGTGGATTCGCCTACCGAAGTTCGAGAACACGGTTACGGAGTTCCCACGCGACGAGCACCAGCATGTCATCAAACTGACGCCGATAGACGGCGAAGGTGGGGACGGACATTAGACGGGGTTCCAGAGACGGGGTTCCAGAGACGGGGTTCCAGCAGGATGTGCAGCATGGCAGGACGGTTGTTCGACAGGCTCACCAAGAACGGTTATATAAAGTTGTGAGCCACGAGTGAGAAACAAGTCCGCTGGATTCCTGCCTTCGCAGGACTGACTTCGCAGGACTGACAAAGTAAGAAGTAGGGATAAGGGAAGTGCTTTAAGGAGCAGAGCATGGCGGATGCGCAGTGGGGCATGGTGGTTGACATAGACAAGTGTACGGGCTGTCAAGCCTGCGTTGTCGCCTGCCAGTCCGAGAATAATGTGCCGATAAACGAGGAAGCGCACTTCAACCAGCGCCGCGCAATCGAGTGGATTCGCGTGGAGCGGTACTGGGAGGGCGAGTTTCCGGATGTGAAGGCGCGGTTCATACCGCTGTTCTGCCAGCAGTGCGGGGACGCCCCCTGTGAACCGGTCTGCCCTGTCTATGCGACATACCATAACAGCGAAGGGCTGAATGTGCAGGTGTATAACCGCTGCATCGGTACGCGGTTCTGCGCGAACAACTGCCCATACCAGGTTAGGTTCTTCAATTTCTGGGAGCCTGCCTGGCCCGAAACACTGAAGAACCAGCTGAACCCGGATGTTACGGTTCGCAGCCGAGGCATCATGGAGAAGTGCACCTTCTGCGTGCAGCGCATACGGCGCAGCTCGCGGGAGGCGGACAAGGAAGGCGCCGAGCTTCAGGACGGCGATAGGGCGCTGAGTCCGGCCTGCGTGAATGCATGCCCGACGGAGGCGCTGATGTTCGGGGACCTGAACAACCCTGAGTCGAAGGTGGCGAAGAAGGCGGCGAAGGAGCTTCGAGAAACGACCCCCGCGCGCAAGGGCGGCAGGGGCTACGAATTGCTGGACGAATTCGGGACGCACCCGAAGGTCGTTTATCTGAAGAAGTATGACAAGGACGCCGGGGAAGCGCATTAGTATGGCTAGGCATAACGACGCCGCAATAGGCGGCGCGGGGCATAACGGCGCAGGACATAATGGCCACCACGGGCCGCGCGAGGGGCTGTATGTGCCCTTTGAGACGCAATCTGAGGTGGTGAGCGACCTGATAGGCAAGCACGACAAGCCGAGCGACAAGTGGTGGAGCGGCGTGGCGGCGGGCGGCATATTGCTCGTACTAGGGCTAATCGGGTTTGCGATGCGTATGTCGGGCGATGTGAGCGACCGCATAGTGTGGGGCTACTTCGCGATGATGTTCGCGTTCGTGCTGACAACGGCGCAGGCCGCCCCGATGGTGGCGATAGCGCCGCGCATAGCGAATGGCCACTGGCGGCGTCCGATTTCACGCGCCGCGGAGATATGGACGGCGGTCGGGCTGTTCAACATGATTCTGTTCATCCCGATGCTGTGGATACTGCCGCCGCTCTCGGAGGGGCGGCGCACCCTCTGGTTCGGCCAGTCGGAAGAGTGGAGCGTTTTCAGCACGCTCTTTCATATGCCCGCGTATGACTATGCGCCGCACATAATGGCGACGCTGGCGATGCTGGCGCTGATCGTTACGGGCGTAATGCTGCTGTGGCTGTCGGCTACGCCGGACCTCGCGCTGATACGGGACAATGGGCCTGAGGGCTGGCGGAAGCGCTGGGCGACCAAGCTGTCGTGGAATTGGGTCGGCACCACAGGGCAGTGGAATATGCTGCATCACAGGATGGGCATACTGGGCGCGTTCTACTTCATGATGCTGATATTCGTGCATTTCCTCATATCGGTTGACTTCCTGATGGCGCTAGTGCCGGGCTGGATTGACGCGCTGTTCCCGATCACGCATGCGGCGAACGCGCTTCAGGCGGGCGTGGCGACTGTCATTCTGACGATGATAGTGTTGAGGCAGTGGGGCGGCTACAAAGACTACATCACTCTGGAGCAGTTCTGGGGCGTTAGCAAGCTGCTGTTCGCGCTGTCGCTGCTGTGGTTCTGGTTCTGGTTCTCCAGTTTCAATGTGCTCTGGTATGGCAAGAAGCCTAATGAGCAGGGCGCGCTGGAGCTGATAATGGTTGGACCGTACCTGCCGGTGTTCATCGGTGTGTTCGTGCTGTGCTTTGCAGCGCCGCTGTTCGTGATGATGTGGAACGTAGTGCGCAAGAGCATCTGGGGCCCCACGATAATGTCGGTTTCGGTGCTGCTGGGAACGCTTCTTGACAGGATGCGGCTGTATGTCTCTGCGTACTCGGCGCATGTCGAGAAGATAATGGACAAGAACCTGACGCATCACTACATACATCTGGATGAGAGCGGGCGGCTGCCCCTTGCGCTGAGGAGCATGCATTTTCCGGACATAGCGGACATCATGATGATTCTGGGCGTGATTGGAGGGAGCGTACTGGTGTATCTGCTGGTCGCGCGGCTGATACCGCCGATGAACATCTGGGAGCAGAAGGAACTGATGCTGTACAAGATGCACAAGGCGTACCATAGGACCCAGGTATTTGTGCTTGGGAAACCGAGGTAATATCTAACATCGATGGGCAGGATGGAGGAGATTTTCACCCCATCCCCTGTCTGCACATGGGCAGGCTCTTCCCTGATAAGAGGGGGAAGAAACTAGACAAGGCGACAGATGCAAGAGTTAATTTACAAGAATCAAAGGGAAGTGAACCGCGACCTGCTGGCGGGCGTCCTCGGACTGCCCAAGTGGTGGTGGTGCGTTGTGGGCTTCTTGCTGCTCGTCATCATAGCCGGCTTAACGGCTTACGCTTATGAGGTCAACAAGGGCGTGGGCGTGGCAGGGCTGAACCGTCCGGTGCTGTGGGGAGCGTACATCACGAACTTCGTGTTCTGGATCGGAATCAGCCACGCGGGAATCATGATTTCGGCGATTCTGCGTCTGACGCAGGCGGAGTGGCGGCGTCCGGTTACGCGCGCGGCAGAGGTCATGACGCTATTCTCGCTGGTGGCGGCGCTGTCAAACATCATGTTCCACGTGGGGCGTCCGTGGCGTCTGTTCTGGGTGTACCCATACGACTTCTCGCGTGGCATCTTCATGAATGTGCGCTCGCCGTTCGTGTGGGACCCAAGCGCGGTGATGACGTACCTCATCGGAAGTTCGCTGTTCGTGTTCGTAGCGCTGATACCTGACCTCGCGGTGGTGCGCGACCGTGCCACGGGCAAGTACGCACCGAAGATATACTCTGTCCTGTGTCTGGGCTGGCGTGGAACGCCCCGCCAGTGGCGGTTGCAGGCTATCGCGTGCATATTGCTGTCGGCGCTGGTACTGCCGGTGTTCGTTTCGGTGCACAGCATCGTGTCTTGGGACTTCGCGGTCGCCATCGGCGTGGAGGGCTGGCACTCGACGATATTCGCTCCGTACTTCATCATCGGCGCTATTCACTCCGGCGTGTCGGCTGTTGCAATGATAATGGCGCTGATAGTGTGGATGTGGAAGGTGGATGAGTACATCAGGCCCGATCACTTCGACGCGATCGGCAGGCTGCTCATCGTTGTGGCGACGACATGGTTCTTCTTCTTCTTCATAGAGTGGGTGTTCGCGCTGTACACGCTGGAGCCGCCGGAGCTGGCATTGCGCGAGCTTCAGATATTCGGGCTGAACAACCCGTATTCGTGGCTGTTCCTGCTGTTCCTGTTGACCTCGTTCTTCATACCGGTGCCGATGTGGCTGTTCAAGAGCGTGCGGCGCAGTCCGATGTGGATGTTCATCACGACGGTGCTCGTGAACATTGGGATGTGGCTGGAGCGCTTCCTGATTATCATTCCCGGTCTTGCGCGGCGGACGCCGTTCACATTCGACTGGGGGAGCTACCATCCCAGCATCATCGAGATATTGATTGTGGCGGAGACGTTTGCCTTCGTATCGTTGGGCATGATCATATTCGCCAAAGTGTTCCCGCTGATACCGCTCTTCGATGTGAAGGAAGGCATGGTGTTCCGGGACGAAATCAAGATTGGTAGGCGGAGCGTGCCGGCGAGCATAAGAGAGACGCCGTAAGGGAGTTTTCAGTGGTCAGTTATCAATCTTCGAAATGATGAAGCTGACATCGATAGACAGGATGGAGGAGATTTCACCCCTGTCCTAGCCTTCTCCCACCGAGGGAGAAGGGACTAAGTGAGTCTGAAGAGGCGAGTTATGGCAAAGAGAAGCGTGTTGGGACTGTTCCCGGAAGAGCAGGTTGACACAGCTGCGGACGCGATGGAAGCGTTGGCGTCTGCGGGATACAACGACAGCGAGTATGAGGTGCTGACGGGGACACCGTGCCCGGAGGGGACTTTCGGCGAGGCAGAACCTGTGCATAAACTGTTTCGCTGGCCGCTGATGGGCGCAGCATGCGGCTTCGTAGTCGGCTTGCTGGTTACGGCAGGCTCACAGCTTGCATATCCCTTGGTTACGGGCGGAAAGCCAATACTGTCCGTGCCGCCAATGGCGATCATCATGTATGAGGGCACGATGCTGGGGGCGATTATCTTCGCGGTCATCGGCATCATCATCGAGTCGAGGCTGCCGCGCATATTCATGGGAGCATACGACACGCGGATTACCGAGGGGTACATTGGTGTGACGGTAACGGCAGACAAGAGTCGTATGCAGGACGCCGAGAAGGTGCTTCGGGACTCGGGCGCGGAGGACATAAAGCGCAGCTGGGAGTAGCAGAGAATAGAGTATTCCACGGTGGATTCCTGCCTCCGCAGGAATGATCGAGTAAAGAATGGATTCCCGTTCAATACGGGAAGAGGAATGTCAGAAGTAAGAACGCAGGAATGATTGAATGGTAATCAAGTTGAGGGGCAGCAGCCGGAGATGGGCATGCGGGCTTGGCGCGCGCATGGCGCTGATGCTGGTCGCCGCTCTGCTGGTGCTCGCATCGCTGGGCTGCTACAACACTAGGACTGGTCGTGTGGATGTGGGCGGCTCGATAAATTTCAAGCTGCCGGCGTTCACGCAAACGGGTCCACACGCGGTGGATATATTCACCGAGATGCACTACCAGCCATCGTACCGAGTGCAGGAAGGACCGCGCGTACTGCCGCCTGAAGGTTCGGTTCCGATTACGGGCAGAGAGGTCGAGTTCAAGAGCGTAGAAGAGTACCAGGCTCTTCAGATTCCCTCGGAGATTGCTTCGGACGCGCAGGCTCTGAGCCGCGCGCGCGAAACTTACGACGCCAACTGCATGGTATGCCACGGCTCGAACCTGCGTGGCGAGGACGGCGACGCAAGAATACTGCCATACCTGGCGAACGCGACGGGAGCGAAGCCGCGTAATCTTGTGAACGTGAAGCTGAACAGCGAGGGCGAGCAGATAATAGGCGCCGCGAGCGACGGCATAACCGACGGCGAGATATACGCATGGATCGCATACGGTGGGCAGGCGGGGTTCGCGTCCGCGCTGCGCGACAGGCCGACAAGTTCATGGATGCCGCAGTTCATCGACCTGCTGAGCGAGGAGGAGCGCTGGGAACTGGTGATGCTCATCAGGGCCGAGCAGGCGAGGTAGGGTTAATCCACAACACACAACATTAATCCAACATCGATACACAGGATAGAGCATTAGTCAAAATCCCCCATCTTCAGAGAGTGAAGATGGGGGATTTCGCTTTTAGCGACGGATCGAGACGGATCGATAGGATAACATTGCCTGTTCGCAAGGCTGAAATTCTCGGACAATCCTGACTTGTCGGCGAGGCTCAGTCTCCGAAAGATGCTGAGGGCTTTTAGACGGACACAGTTGAACAGCAGGCGAGCACCACCCCAACCCCAAGCGTTGTTGCCCTAGGTGTTGTGCCCCCCCGGGGTCGTTGCCCTAGGTGTTGTCCCTAG
>JAGGDZ010000150.1 GCA_024648655.1 Chloroflexota bacterium
GGTAACGGCAATGACAGCACTCTCCGGATTGCGGCCGGCTGCGAATGCGTTAGGGAAGTCGGTCTCTATTACAACAATTTTCTTTGGAACTGGAATATCCGCCATAGCTGCCAATCGCCCTATGATGTTGTGAAGGTACGGTTCTTCTTCAGCAGAAACTATTCTTCCATCAATCACTGATAAGATGAACCCGTCGTGCCTGAAGTATTGGAATAGTCCGATGCCAAGGGCAGCTACAATTACCAGATACCAGGGAATCCCTATCGCCATCAAGAGCAATACAAGGACTACGAATACTAGCAGAAGCAGTAGGATAGTAAATCCCATGCCCATCATGAGGGCACGGTCGTCCGTTAAATTTCTCTCTTTCATCGTGCCTGCTATCCCTGTTTCTATCCGGCATATCCAGGCGCCGCACTATATGACAATGTGCATGCCGCGGCTCTACCTGCTGCGTTCCATGCTGCGCTGCATATTCTGAAGCCGCTCGATGCGTTCCTCAACCTTCGGATGGCTGGAGAACAACGTAGCAATCGTGTTGCCCTTGAGCGCGGGAATGATGAAGAACGCGCTGGCATGCTCTACTTGTCGCAGATCTTTCTCCGGTATGCGGTACATGTCGTTATTGATTTTCTGCAAAGCCGATGCAAGTTGCAGCGGTGATCCCGTAATGACCGCGCCGCCCCTGTCAGCCGCGAACTCGCGGTAGCGTGAAAGCGTCATGATGAGCATCTGGCTGACGAAATAGACGATAATGGTGCCCACATATACTGCGAGGATTATTATCATAAGTTGCCCGGCATCGCGCCGATCTCCACCTCCGCCTCCGCCGAATCCGCCGAATAGGGTTATCCAGAACAGCATTTGCAGCAGGAAGCCGGCTGCTATGACGATGATGCTCGCCCATGTCAGCACCATCACGTCGCGGTTCTTCACATGCGCCAACTCATGTCCCAGCACCGCCTCCAATTCGCGCTCGTTCAGACGTGTCATCAGCCCTCTGGTAACGGCGATCACCGCATTCTTAGGGTTGCGTCCGGTTGCGAACGCATTGGGCACATGCGTCTCCATCACCGCAATCTTCTTCGGCTTCGGCATGTCGGCAATCGCCGCCAGACGTTCGACAATACCGTGCAGCCGCGGCTCCTCTTCAGCGGTAACCACGCGCGCTCCCGTCGTCGCGAGCACGAGCTTGTCGGACATGAAATACTGGAAGAACGCCATCGCC
>JAGGDZ010000483.1 GCA_024648655.1 Chloroflexota bacterium
AGATTATCCCGAAATTACCTGTCCAGCCATGCCGTGTCGAGGCGCTCCCAGAGCACATGCAGCCTCGTCTCCATCGACATGCCCTTCACATCCTGGCTCCACGCGGGTGAGTGTCCGCAGAACCCTATGTGATAGAAGGGAGGGTTCGCGTCCAGAATGTCCATACCCTTATTGAAGAGTTCGGCGCGCGCGAACGGATCAAGTTCGCCGGCAAGCTGGTCCAAAACCGCATCGAACTCAGGGTTCGCGTACCGAGACCAGTTCTGTGAACCGCCTGTCCGCAGATAGATGTTCCACATCGGGAACGGATCGAGGATCTGGCCCGCATAGTCGCCGTTCCTGAACATGTCAAAGTTGCCATCGTGCAGTATCTCGCTCTGAAGGGCGCGCTCTACCAGCTTAATCTCCGACTGAATGTTTAGCGTCTTCCTCAGCTCGTCCACGAACAGCGGCACGGCAACCTCAGCGGTCGTCGGCAGGTTCCAGGTAGTGATAGTCATCTCGAACCCGTCCGGGTAGCCGGCTTCCGCGAGGAGCCGCTTGGCCTCGACGATGTCCTCTTCCTTGTCTGGCCGGTAGCCTGGCATCTGAAGTATAGCGTTGGGATCGGTGGAGAATGGGCTTGGCTTCGGAATCCAGCGCGTCACGAACGTAGGCTCCCAAACCGGAGTGTACCCGTCTATCTGTGTCTGGCGGCTGACTGCAAGGTGTATCGCGCGTCTCACTCGTGGGTCGTTGAATGGCGCCCGCTCGTTGTTTATGGCGAAGTTATGCGAATTAAGGCAGTCGTATGTTACGGCGCCGATGTCCTGTCTCTTCTTCGCTTCCGCGTGCGTGTCTGGAGATATGTTCCACGAGAAGTCTGCCTGCCCGGTGAGCACGGCGGCACCCCTGTCAGGCCATGTCGGAACATGCAGCATCGTCAACCCGTCGAGATACGGCAGTTCAGGATTCCAGTAGTCCGGATTCGCCTCGAACTCCCACTTCTCTCCGGCGATATGGTCCACGAACCTGAAGACGCCTGTTCCCGGCGCGACCTCTATCTTGCGAAGGTCGTAGTTGTGCTCTTCCAGCGACTTCTTCGAGTACACCAGCAGCGGCGAACTCGTCAGCAGTTCCACGAAGTAAGGAGTGGGTGCGTTTAGATTGAATGTTGCCGTATAGTCATCAATCTTCTCCACCGAGTCGATCATCGGCAGCAAGTCCTTGCTCCTGCTGGAAACGCCGGACGGAGGATCGATGATACGCGTGAAGTTGGCGACAACATCGTCAGCGCTAAAGGGAGTTCCGTCGTGGTAGGTGACGCCGTCTCTTAGGTTGAAGGTGTAACCCATCCCGTCGGGAGCAGCCTCCCACGACACCGCAAGGTCAGGCGCGATGGTGCGGAGTCCGTCCGCCAGATTCTTGGTTACCACCTTGTTGTACAGGTGGCCAAGTACATGCGCTCCCGCGCCCTGCTGCACATCAAAGTTCGTCATCGTTACGCCGAAAGCGGTTCTCATATTGCCGCCGCGCTTCGGGTTCGGCTCCGGCGCACGCATGATATATGTCGCTTCGCGTGCCTGCCGAACCGGCGTGGCTACGACAACGACCTCCTTCACTACTTCTTTGACAACTTCCTTCGGCACTTCCTTTACCACTTCGACTTCTTTGACGACTTCAACTTCCCTCACGACCTCCCTGTCAACCGGAACCTCGACCTCTTTCACCACCTCGACTTCTTTGACAACTTCGACTTCCTTCACGACCTCCCTGTCAACCGGAACTTCAACCTCTTTCACCACCTCGACAATTTCAGGTTCAGCAGAACCACAAGCAACAGTTACCATACCTACGAAGATTACAATGAAAACTAGAATGGACGCCGAAAGCCGAGTCATTTGCTCCTCCCAACAAGGCAACTAAGGGGCATTGACGCTCACATTGAAGCAGCCAAAGCTTGCTCAGTTTGCAAACCTGCGGCGATATTACAACGAGCAATGCGTTATGTCAAACCACATGAAGCCAGACTACAAGAATATATTGACTACGCTTGTAAACATCAATATCGTGCGAGAATCAGTTCCGCCCGTCATCACTACATTCACGCTACTACATTCACGCTCTCAGCCACGATTTTCAACGTTCTATGAGATATGAGCCACCGGAACCCATCGACTCAAGCAGGCGCGGCCGTCGTCGGCTCCTGCCTGTTGTCCTGCTCGCCTTCACTGCGCTTATCATCCTGATAGCCTCCGTCAGCGCCTACAACTACTTCGACATATCGATTTGGACAAATCACCCAACATCGACGACTACCCGGACCGAAACCGTCGCGCCTCGCTTCGCAGCGCCCTCGTCCGGCGAAGTCGTATGGAGTTACGATACCGGCGAGGCGATTGCCGTGCCGCCGGTCGTACATGGCAATTCGGCATTCATCATAGCCGGACTGCAATCCGAGACAGGACGTATCATGGCGCTCGATGCCACCACCGGACGGCCCCTCTGGACTTATCGCCTTCACGGCGTCTCAGACTACCCCGTCACCATCGCAGGTGACTTCTTGTACGCCGGAACGAGAGACGGCCGTCTCATCGTCCTCGACCACCGCACCGGAAAGGAGTCGTGGACATACGTCACAGACGGCCTCCTGCATGGCAGCCCGACAGTGCAGAGCGGGCGTCTGTTCCTCGCCTCAAGCAACGTCCGAGCTATGGACGCACTCACTGGCAATCTCCTATGGACTCACGAGCCGGAGGGTGGCAAGGCAATCGGCGCCATAACCTATTCCAAGGGCATCATCGCAGTAATGAGCGCCGGCAACCACCTAAACCTGATTGACGCGGAGAAAGGCAGGCGCCGCCTTACCAAACGACTCTGGTTCGGCGGCATCGGCAAGCCCTTCATTCTTGGAGACTTCGTTATCGTATCCGGGGACGGGGGCAGCGTTCAAGCCGTCGAGCTGCAAGCTCGCGACATCCCCATGGAAAAGGCACTGCGCTTCTGGTGGAATAAGCTATGGCTTTACAAGTCCGCGCCCCGCCCGCCCGCTCCCGTCGGCTATGCCTGGCACAACAGAGGCATCGGCGGCGTCTCCGCTCGAATAGTAGCGCACGACGAAACTAGGCTGTTTCTTGTTGCAAGGCATCCCGACCACAGCGCGACTGTCGCCGCTATTGCCGCAGCATCGGGGGAAGCACTCTGGCGTTTTGACTTCGGCGTTCCCATTGCCGAAGGAGTTGCATCGCTGGGGAAAACGCTTGTTGTCTGCGCGCAATCAGGTGAGATGTACGCCCTAGATGCCGCATCCGGAGATATAGTCTGGCAGCGCCACTTGGGCTTCCCCGTCAGCACAGTCAGGGTTGTATCGGAAACCTCTGCGCTCGTAGCTTCCCGGTCGGGAGAAATTCACCTGGTCCGTTGACACGGCAAGCAGCGGTCTTGGCGGCATTGGGCAGATGGCGGAGCGCTATGTCGTGGCTCGACCGCGCCGCAACGCTCGCCCCGGCAGCGCGCCGGTATTCTCGCCCCGCTCTATGACCACCTGCCCGTTGACCATCACATATTCTATGCCGACGGGATAGTGATGGGGGTCTTCGCGCGTCGCGTGAGTCTTCACCGTGTCGGGATTGAACACGACTATGTCCGCCTTGAACCCGTCTCGCAGGATGCCTCTGTCGGGAATCCCAATACGCTGCGCCGGGAACGAAGTCATCTTGCGTATCGCCTCGGGCAGGCGTAGATGTTTCTCCGCGCGCACGAACTCCGCCAGAACGATAGGGAAGCAACCGTATGTGCGCGGATTCGGATACTCGCCGAACAGAATGGCGTCTGACGCTATCATTCCCGCCGGATGCGACACGAACGCGGGCAGCGTCTGCGGATTCGTCCCCAGACCGACAGTCGAAATACCTAGGTTTTCTTCCAGCAGCAGGTCGAACAGCGCCTCTGCCGGTTCTTGATTACGCATCTCCGCTATGTCCGTTATCAGCATGCCTTCGTACTTTTTATTGTCCGGTTGGTCGAAGTTCGTCAGCCAGTTGTTTTCCAGCCGTTCCCTCGATACTTCTGCCGCCATCCTTGCGCGGTCTTTAGAGTCGCGCAGCGCCTCAATTAGCCTCTCCGGCCCGCCGTCCTTAGCCCAATGCGGTAGCCCGATGGTGACGGTCGTGCCGGAGTACGGATAGGTGTAACAGTCGAATGTAACATCCATTCCCTCGGCGCGCGCATCCTCCACCAGCCCAAGATAGTCCAGGTGGCTGCCCACTCCCTGCTCGCTCTGCCTGTAATGCGTCAGATGCACCGGAACGCCGGAGCGCCGCCCGATCTCTACCGCCTCTTCCCACGGCGCCAGCAACCCCTGAGCGCGCAGGCTGGCGCGAGTGTGCGTATGATAGATGCCGCCCAAGCTTGCAGCCGTTTCGGACAACTCCACCAGCTCATCCGTGGAGGCATATGCGCCCGGCGGATAGTCAAGCCCTGTCGATAAGCCCCACGCTCCCTCCTCCATAGCCTCCCGCACGACCGCGCGCATGTCGGCAGTCTCCGCAACAGTGGAAGGTCTTTCGTTCCAGCCGACGGACCATATCCGCACCGGCGAATTGCCCAGGATATATGCGACATTGATCGCGACCGAGTTGTCGAACTTTGACAGGTAGTCCGCCACGGTAAGCCAGTCTGCCGGCATTGGCGGATAGCCGTTCAACCCTGAATCCAGCCAGATGTAGCGGTGAAGCTCGTCCTCACTCTTGAACGGCGCATGGGAGATCCCGTCAATGCCCACAAGTTCGGTGGTCACGCCTTGCCGAACTTTCGGATCGTGGTGTGGCGCGCCAAGCATGGTCAGTCCGGCATGGGAGTGCAGATCGATGAATCCGGGACAGACCACGCAGCCGGTCGCGTCGATAACCCGATAGGCTTCGAGCGCCGACACATCCCCTCTGTGCACGGAGACAATATCGCCCTGAACTCCCACCGCGCCATAGAATCCCGCGCTGCCCGTACCGTCCACCACCTGACCGTTCACGATTAGGAGGTCTAGCATCTATGTCTCCTGTTCATTGTGAGCGTAGCTTTCGAGAATGGTCGATACCAACCACTCCACTCGTGGTGCATACAATCCTAGATTGAATGCGCTGTCCATGCAATAGACCTTGACCTATTCATCAGCAGCGTGAGGAAAAGAGCGCTGCTGGTCCTTAATTGAACGGGAGGCAATTTATCAAACTCACGATACGCGCTCTCACCATACACGCGCGACTGGGGCTATGTTCCCAGCAACCACATCATCCGGCGAGAGCAGTTGGAGACGTGCCGCCGCACCATGCTGAACGACTCTCCATTCGACGACACGAATTGCGCCGCTTCGGCGCGCATGTGTATGACATCAGTTCAGGTGCGAATGCATCACTGGCTCGCAAACCTGTCCACCCGGTTGTCTTCTGCTCAACGATGTCATCAATTCGAGGAAAAATTCCCTATCTTACTCTATTCCATTGCCCCCAACATCGCCCGGACAACCCTTCTGGTTCAGATGGTGATGACATCTGTGTAGGCTACCAACCTGCATGCGGACAGGCCGATTGTGAGAAACTTTTCAAACATGCGACGATAAGGTATCATGTTGCGCGCCGTTAATCTGTAACAATTGGTTAATTCCCATTAACCCGCTGTTAAGGTTTAAGGCAGACAATTCTGTGCTAGACAAGACATAATCCTTTCCAAACACGGAGGTGGAATTCATGGGAAACCGCTTAGAAGGTAAGACGGCGGTTGTAACTGGAGCCGGTCGCGGAATCGGAAGGGCGACAGCTTTGCTGCTCGCCGAAGAAGGAGCGTCAGTCGTCGTCAATGACCTCGGGTGCGATGTTGACGGAAGCGGCTCGTCGAACGATCCTGCGGACGGCACCGTGGAGGCAATCAAGGCGGCAGGCGGGAACGCAGTCGCGAGCTACGATAACGTAGCAACAATGGAGGGCGGCGAAGCCGTTATACGCTCTGCCGTGGATAACTTCGGCCAGGTGGATGTTCTCGTCAACAGTGTTGGCGTGATCCAAGACCGAATGATTTACCGTATGACTCCTGAGGAGTGGGACCGCGTCATACGATTCAATGTGAAGGGCACTTTTGCACCGACGAAGTTCGCCGCAATACTATTCCGCCAGCAGCGCAGTGGTCGCGTGGTGAATTTCACTTCGGACGCCGGACTTGGGGACATCGGACGCTCCAATTACGCCGCCGCTTCAGAAGCCATCATAGGTCTTACCCGCACCGTCGGCAGAGACCTGGGACGTTACGGCGTAACATGCAATGCGATCTCTCCGCTGGTGGAGACGCGGCTGTTCCCCGGCTCAGTCGATGAGTTCCGAGTCACTCAGGGCCCATCTCCGTCACCTGCTGAGCGCGCCGGCATCGGTCAGTCTCCGCCGGTTTCCGACTGGGAAGGCGAAGGCAGCGAGGACGACCCCGCTAATGTCGCGCCTCTGGCAGTATATCTCTCCACCTATGCATCGCCCAATGTGAACTGCAATGTTTTCGGCGTTCGGGGAGGCAGCATATACCTATACTCCAACCCTGAAATAGCGAATGCCATCCACAAGTGGGGCACCTTCACAATGGCAGAGATGGATGAGCTGTTCCCCAAGATTTTCGGCAAGGGCCTCTAGCCCGTTGCTTTGGTACACGATAACCGCAATTACAGAAAGGAAACAAGCATGGGCAAGAGATTGGAAGGGCGAGTAGCGATTGTTACCGGCGCCGGCCGAGGCATCGGGCGGGGCGTGGCGATGCTTCTGGCTGACGAAGGCGCATCCGTGGTGGTGAACGACCTCGGCGGCGGCGTTGACGGCGTGGGCGGCTCGGACGCTCCCGCGGCGCAGGTTGTGGCGGAGATCGAAGCCCGGGGCGGCACGGCTGTCGCCAACTTCGACTCTGTGGCAGACTACGAGTCAGCCGGTAATATCATACAGACGGCAATCGACAATTTCGGGCGCCTCGATGTAGTCAATCACGTCGCGGGCATCCTGCGCGACCGAATGGTATTCAACATGACCGAAGAGGAATGGGACGGCGTATTGCAGGTTCACCTCTACGGCGCGTACAACATGGTGCGTCATGCCGTGCCGCATATGATCAATCAAGGATACGGCAGGATAGTGCTGTTCTCATCCGGCTCCGGTATGGGTGCATCAGGGCAGGCAAACTACGCTGCGGCAAAAGAAGGCATGGTAGGCTTCTCGAGGGCGCTGTCGCGTGAACTTCACGAGCACGGCATACTTGTAAACGCAGTATATCCCGGCGGCGCAACCCGCATGACGGAGACCATCCCGGAGAGCACGCAGCAGTTGAGGCAGACCCAGCGGCAGACAGCGGCAGCGGCGGCAGGCGCTACGCAAACAACACAGGGCGCCCCCATAATGGGACCTCCCGAGGCACGCGCTCCGGAGAACAATGCGCCAAAGGCAGTGTATCTGTCATCCGAGGCGTGCGAAGTCACCGGACAGGTCGTTGGCACGAGCGGCTGGCCCGCAACACTGTACTCTCCACGTCATGTCATACGCAGCATCCACAAAAATAGCCGCTGGACTCTGGACGAGCTGGACGAATTGCTCCCAATCTCACTTGGAAATGGATTGGTGAACCCGGTCCCATCGCAGCCACCACGTCAATAAAGCTGAGCGATACTGAATTACCAAGAGGGAGCAACGACCGGTTCGATGCTCCCTTTCTGTTTCCGGCAGCATCAAGTAAATGGAATGGCGGAAATCACAACCGTAAACTCCGTCCTGTGCTAAAATCGTGGGTAATGAACTGGCTGGACATAGTTTTAATTGGGCTTGTTGTCATCGGTGCGCTGCGTGGATTCCGCATCGGTCTGCTAGGAGCGGCCGTCAATGCCTTTGCGCTGCTGGCCGGCTGGCTGTTTGCGAGTCAGGTCGCCTATGCGCTGGGGCTGGTTGGCGGTAATTTCGGCTGGGGAAACGCAAGCATCATAGTCGCAGTGTATGCGATAACGATCGCATTGACCGTTGCAGTCGTTCAGTTCGCGTGGAGGATTATTCGGAAGTCGTTGGGAATAGTCACGCTTGGGGCATCTTCGTTCATAGACCGTGTTGGTGGCTTGTTGCTGGGCGTTATACTTGGGGCGGCGCTGGCTGTAGTCTTGGTTATGGCGCTTGCCAGGCTCACTTATGACCTTCCGTTCGAAAGCGCCAATATGCCGGGGGCGAGTGGTAATGTCCGAGCTGGGCTAGAGAAGGCATTGACCGAATCCGTGTTGGTGCGAACAATTGTTGAAGAAGCTGATGGGCTGCCGTTGAACGGATTCGGCCTTATAACTCCGGGCTTTGCGGAGTCGTTAGAAATGCTAGGGAGAAGTATCTAAGATCGAGTAAGCGTTAACATCGGAAGTTCGAGCGGGGCTGATAATGTCGATAAACAAGCCTGTTTTGGTACTGAACCAGAATTATCAACCTCTAAATGTGTGCAACGCGCGGCGTGCCATAGTGCTGCTGGGACGTGGCAAAGCTGAAACGCTAATAGATTGTGACGACCATATCGCCACGGTATCACGGCGCGTGCCCATTCCGTCCGTGATTAGGCTTATCTACATGGTCAAACGGCCGCTTGTGCGGAGGCGGCTCTCTCGGCGCGCCGTTTTCTACCGCGACGGCTTCCGCTGCCAATACTGCGGCACCGAATCTAAGAACCTAACACTCGACCACATAATTCCCCGTTCGCGCAAGGGACCTCACGTATGGGAGAATGTGGTCAGTGCCTGTACTCCTTGCAACCATCGTAAAGCGGGCTACACACCACGCGAAGCCAACATGAAGCTGCTCACCAAGCCGGCCGCGCCGCGCCCAAACCCATACTACATCTTCCACCACCGGCACATCCAGGAAGAGTGGCGGCAATTCTTGCCGTGGTTGGAGTAAATGGATGGGCGCGATTCAATTCCGAGACTAGAGACGCTTTCACACATCCCTGAAAGTGAGATAATCGCAAGGGTATTCTGTGGGTGTTGCAAAAATGGGTGGCGCATTAGCCTCGTGGATTCCCGTCTGTGCGGGAATGACGAATATGAAGACCAACACATACTGAGAATGCCGAGCCGATAGGTTTCATATAGCCGCGGCGCCTTAGTTGTACACTATAGGATTGTAGCAGGCTAGGCGATGGCTCGGTTCGACTTCTACAAGTGGCGGTATCGGCATCGTGCGGCACTGGTTGGTCGCCTTGCTGCACCGTTCGAGAAATGGACACCTGTCCGGCGCGTCAATCATCTTCGGCGGGGCACCTCGAATCGGATTGAGCGACTGCTGCCCAGTGTCAAGTCGTGGTATTGCCTGGAACAGTCCCCAAGTATAGGGGTGCAGGGGCTTGGCGAAAAGCGACTTGGTATCCGTATATTCCACGATCGAGCCACCGTACATCACGGCGACCGTTTGAGTCATCTGTGCCACTACCCCAAGGTCGTGCGTGATGAGCATTATGGCAGAGTGGTTTTCTTCCCGTAGTTGACTTAGGCGGTGCAGTATCTCAGCTTGCAGCGTAACGTCAAGATTTGACGTCGGCTCATCGGCGATGAGCACTTTGGGCTTGAGGGCGACGCCGATTGCCATAAGAACGCGCTGCGCCATACCTCCACTGAGCTGGAAGGGATATCGGTTGAGCATGTTCTTTGCATCCGGAATGCCCATCTGACCCAGCAAGTCTATCGCAAGAGAGCGCGCGCGCCTACGGCTCATGTCCGTGTGTTCGAGGACTATTTCCTCTACCTGTTTGCCGATGGGGATAACCGGGTTGAGCGCCGCGCCCGCGTCCTGGAAGATAAGCGAAATCTCCTTGCCTCGAATGTGGCGAATCTCTTCTGATGACATAGACAGCAATTCCTGCCCGCGATATGTTATGCTGCCTCCGACAATTTGACCGGGGAATGGGACGAGTTGAAGCACCGAGAGTGCGGTTACGGTTTTGCCGGAACCACTTTCGCCCACAACTCCAAGTATCGAATCTTCCTCGAGGGTGAGAGAGATTCCGTTGACAGCCTTATTCACGCCTTCCTTCGTGACGAAGTAGGTATGAAGGTCGCTGATTTCTAGAATCTTATTAGGCATGGCTCACACTGCTGGATGTATTAGGCCTGCTTCAGGCACGGATAAGTGCGGGTGCCGGATTCCGTAGCGAATAAGGGCTAAATCTCCCCGCCTTCAACTCGGCAATGAAGTCGTCCAAGTCGCGCACGGGCTTCCGGAAGCGCGTGGCATAGGTGCCAACCTGCTCGAGGCTGTGGGCATCGCTGGCGCCGGTCGCGCTCAGCCCGAATTGGTCAGCGATGTCACCCGCGAAGTGGTTTTCCTCGTCCGAGCCGCGCCCATTGAAAATCTCAACCGCGTCGATGAATCCGAATACTTTATTGCGGCATGCCCTCGCGAGCATCTCCTGATAAGCTTCTTCGCTAGTATGTGCTTGCTTGCGATAAAAGCGCCGATAAGGATGCGCGACTACCATCGCGCCGCCGGCGTCGTCAACGAGTTCCCTTACATAAGACGCTTTGTGCATGCCGAATATATACTCCTTCAAGCCATAAACGAGCAGATGCCCCTCTTCAGTCGTCACCTCGCACCCCGGCAGCACAAGATAATCATGCTTGCGGGACAGAGCCTGTATGTCCTTCGGGTCCCAGAACCTGTCGTGGTCGGTGATGCAGACTCCATCGAGGCCTATGCGTTTAGCCTTGGATATCAGTTCCTCTGGAGTGAGTATGCTGTCGTCAGATGTGGGATAAGTGTGGGTATGAATGTCAATTATCATCTGTATCAAGACAAGGAAATTATCAGCAAATGGCAAAATGGTATTCGGACAGAAACATCTGCCCTAGTCTGACATTGGCTCTGCGTAAAGTCAAGAAAATTAATCGGCGGCAACCGTCCCAAAGGCGGTGTGGAGTTTTGGAAGGAGCCAGAAAGACACGGCAGCCTGCGATTTCAGACCCGGACGACTACGCCGACACCAACTCACCTAGCGACATTCCGTCATCACCACTCCACACCGTACTTGGGACGGTTACATACTCC
>JAGGDZ010000423.1 GCA_024648655.1 Chloroflexota bacterium
TCAGTATCACTGACATCCCATGCGGCACGAGCGGCGCATGTTGCGGATACCCCTCCGGGCAGAACTCGCGCACCATCCCCGACACCGGATACGACATCCCGTGCGGCAGGTGGCAGCCCGCATTCCCGAATCCGACCCCTGCGAATGTCGCCGCGAGCATCATCTGGCTTCGAGCCTCGAAGTCCTCCGCGTCATCGTATGCCCGCACCATGTTCCCGGCAACCATCTCGATAGCCCGCGTCGCCCACACATCGCTGATCGGGTTCGCCCCCTGGTACGACGGGCGCGCTCCGGGGTTCTCCGGCGCTTCCCGCTCGCTGAATGGCAGAGCGGTGTACGACTCCAACCCGTGGCAAAGCACATCGAATCCGCTGCACGCTACCACCGTGCTCGGCAGAGTCCGCGAGTGCATCGGATCGACTATACCCATCACCGGACGCAGCGCCCTGTGTGCTATGCCCGTCTTCGCCTCCATCTCCAGGAAGTCGAAAATCGCAACCCCCGTAGTCTCGCTTCCCGTTCCCGATGTTGTCGGAATTGCGATTAGCGGCTTCAACGGCCCCGGCACAGGGATACCTTCGCCTATAGGCGCGTTCACATACGCCAGGAAGTCCGCAGGCCAGGTCGCATACAGATTCGCAGCTTTCGCCGTATCTATGCTCGAACCACCGCCAACAGCCACGAACCCGTCGAATGCGCCCTTCGTGGCGAACGCAATTGCCTCCTTGAACGACACATCCGTAGGCTCGACGTGCACCCTGTCGAATAGCACCGCATCGATCCCTTCATCCCGCAGCGAATCTAGCGTGATCGCAACCGCCTCGCTGTTCGCCATTCCGGGGTCTGTAACCACCATCACGCGCCGTGCGCCAAGCCGGTTCATCTCGTAGCCCACCTCGCGCGTAACCCCCACCCCGAACTTGATGCTCGACGTATCTATCGTGTATGCCGTCTCAAGGCTATGCGTAGTCATTTGCCGTCCTTCTATACTGAGTTAGTGGGGTGTTTGTGAGACGCTAATTCTTGCTCATGCCGTGGCGGTGGAGTATATTCCACACCCTGCTCAAGTCCCTGCTCATGCATTTTCATAATCCACTTATTCTCAGAATTCTTGAATATCATACCCCTGAGATTCTCCCCCCTTCTTCTTCAGTATCCTCACTCCGTCCCACGCCGCTTTCACCAGAAATATGGAAGCGGGAATCCCAGGCGCCATGGGCATAAACATGCTGTAAGCGATGTCCAAGGACGATTTCCAGAAGGGCGGATTGGCAGGCTCAGCATATCACCAGCCTTTGAGGACGCGCGCACCATGCACCATAAAGTACGCTATCCACAGAGGATACGCGCACAGATACGAGCCGCGCCTTGACTGCAATATAATCCCCAAAGCCCTCTCGGTTCATATCTCCTATTCCTGCGCGGAGGGCAAATGGACGACTGGCGGCAGGTTGGTGAATTACTTTCATTTCATGCTACTTGGGTCATGCTACTTGCGCGCTGGATGGCTGTCAATTCAGCGATAACACGGTAACCGTCCCAAAGGCGGTGTGGAGTTTCGGGAGGATTGAACAAGGCACGGCAGCCTGCGATTTCAGACGCCGGACGACTACGCCGCCATCAACTCGCCCGGCGACAGACCGTCATCATCACTCCACACCCACTGCGTCAAGCATAAACTATTTAGCATACCCTCTATGCTCTTGTACTCTCTGGCGCTTGTCTGCTGGCGTCAGTGGATATAATCCATTATCTGCACAAGTTGAGAATACCCACTATGAGCGCGTCCAGCGCCGTATCCTCATCGGTTGCCCCAGTCTTGATTGACAGATCCGCTTCAAGCAGTCTCCGATGTATTTCTACTAGCCGTTCTGCGCTGAAACGCCCTTCCTGCTGCATCGTTTTCGTCAGGGGATATCCGCGTATGGACAGCCTGCGACCGATTTCGTCCTGCTGGAAGCCGCGCGACTTCATGTCTTTGGCGACGATGAGGAAGCGCACTTGCCGCGCCAGCATGGTGATGACGTAGGTAGATGACCTGCCCTCCGACAAAAGTTGATGCGCCAGGCGCAGCGCGACGCCTGTTCGACCCTCCAGCGCGGCATCGACCGTGGCAAAGATGTTCGCCTCCCGCACATAGGACACCATCGCCTCGACATCCTGCCGGCGAATGGTCCCGCCGGAGTGCCCATCCGAGCGATAAAGCGCGAGCTTCTGAAGTTCCATGTCAATAAGTCGGGTGTCGTTGCCGATGGCATCCACAAGGGCGGATACGGCGCTCGGCTCTATGGCGACGCCCAGCTTGTCGGCGCGCCGGCGCACCCATCCCGGCATATCGCGCACCGACGGCAGCCGAAATTCATGCACCTGCGAGAGCGGCCGAATAGCGTTCAGAAGCGGGTTGCTCCGGCTAACGGCAGCGTCCACAAAAATCAACTCTGTGGAATCAGGCACATAAGTGAGACGCGCTCCGATGTCCGCCCACTCTCTATCCATGCTCCGTGGGCGAGAGGATCCGCCGCCGCGCCCTTGTTCCATGCGAGCAAGCAAACCGCGAACCACTACGATGCGCTTATCCGCTAAGAACGGTATGGTACTCCACGCCGCTTCAAGCTCAGCAAGGCTCACAGTCGCTCCGTTGAGCGTGGTCGTATTCATATCGTGCAGGTCGTCGTTGCCTGTATGCGAGCTGACGGACGCCAGCGTCTCTTCGACTGAGAGCGAGTCCTCGCCGTAAATCAAGTATATCAACGCTCGCTTACCTTAACTGTGCCAAGCGGCTATAATGAGAATGGAACATATCGAAGGTACATTTCAATGCTTAGACCCTCACTGCTAATGATGTTGGCGCGCTCAGGCATCGGCCGCCTGATTTTGCGGCTAATGCTCGATAGGCGCGTGCCTATATGGTCGAAGTTGATCATCCCCGGCGGCATAATCTACATGCTTTCGCCCTTTGACATCATACCCGACTTCCTGATTGGTTTGGGCTGGCTTGATGACATTTTCGCCATTGTCGCCACCACTACTCTGTTCCTGTTGTCGATTCCGAGTGACATATTGCGCGAGCACTTATCCGGCGGCAGAGCGTCATCAACCGAGCAGGACGGCAACATTATCGACGGTTCGGCGCGCGTTGTGGACGAAAACGAAAAGTAAAGCCCCGATCCCACTCGCATTCTGAGTAACTGAGAGACTGACAGACTTTCTATGGAAATCACGATCATCGGACTGCCCCAAAGCGGAAAAACCACTATATTCAACGCAGCGACAAGAGGCTCGGCACAAGTCGCGACATTCGCCAATCGAATGAATCTGGGTGCCGCAAAGGTTCCTGACGACCGCCTTGATGTACTTAACGGCATCTTCAGCCCAAAGCGCAAGGTCAACGCCGAGGTGACCTACGCAGACCTGCCCGCCGCTCCCGAGGGGCTAGGCAAGACGCATAGCATTGGCGGCGAGTACCTAAACACCCTTCAGCGCGCAGACGCCATCCTTATGGTTGCGCGCGCCTTCGAGGACCCGTCCGTGCCGCATGTTGCTAACAGCATCGACGCCTTCCGAGACATCGACACGCTGCTATTCGAGCTTACAATTTCCGATCTCGACATCCTGGAACGCCGGCTCCGTCGAGTTACCGAGAGTTTCAAGGCAGCGAAGACCGCCGAGCGAGACGCGCTGAACAAGGAACAGGAGATGCTGTCTCGCGTCAAGGACAGCCTTGAAGCGGGCGTTCACGTGCGCGACCAGTCTCTGGCTGAAGACGAACTGCGCCTCCTTTCCGGCTTCCAAATGCTCACCGCTAAGCCGCTCGTTGTTGTCGTGAATGTAGGCGAAGACCAACTCGACGAGATTGGAACAATCGAAGCCCGTCTCACCGATGAGATTCAGACGGCGAGAATCCGCACCGCCGCTCTCTGCGGAAAGCTGGAAATGGAACTAGCACAGATGGACTCCGAAGACGAGTACGAATTCAGGGAGTCGCTCGGTGTCGTAGGGGAGTCCGGTCTGAGCCGCGTCATCAATCTCTGCTACGAGGCGCTGGACCTCATTTCCTTCATGACCGTCGGCGATGAAGAAGTTCGAGCTTGGCCCATTGAGCGTGGCACTCCGGCGGTGAAAGCCGCGGGCAAAATCCACTCCGATCTTGAGCGAGGATTCATACGCGGCGAGGTCGTAACATTCGAGAATATGGTCAGTTGCCGCACGCTCGCGGAGGCGCGCAAGAACGGTGTACTGCGGCAGGAAGGCAAGAGCTACATTGTACAGGACGGCGACATCATGCATGTGCTGTTCAATGTCTAGGCAGAGTTACGATGCTGTCTTCCGAGCCTATCTCCCTGTATGTCCATATACCGTTCTGTGAGACGAAATGCCCATACTGCGACTTCAATACTTATGCCGCTATTGAGCCGCTTATGCCCAGTTATGTCGCAGCGCTCAACACGGAAATCGCCCTTTGGGGCGAGTTGCTCGGCAGTCCAAAAGTTCACACCATATTCTTCGGTGGCGGCACCCCTTCTTACCTACCATCCGACGACATTCGCCATACGATGAAGACCATTCACGCCGCCTTCAACGTGGGGACGGACGCAGAGGTAACGCTCGAAGCAAACCCCGGCGACTTCACCGCTGAAAAACTTGACACTTACTTGGATTGCGGAATCAACCGCCTGAGCATTGGCGTGCAAAGTTTCGACGATGATTTGCTGAAGATGCTGGGACGTCGCCATAACGCTGCCGATGCGGTGCAGGCATACCGTCACGCTCAAGATGCCGGATTTCACAACATCAGCATCGACTTGATGTATGGGCTGCCATATCAGAGCATGGGACACTGGCAGAACACACTCCGGCAAGCCCTGGAACTGGCGCCGCCGCACATCTCGATGTATTGCCTGACATTAGAAGGCGGGACGCCGATGGAGCGCTGGGTGGAGCAGGGCAGCATGCCCACGCCTGATGCCGACCTCGCCGCCGATATGTATATCGCGGCGCAGAACGATATGAAAGCCTCCGGCTACCGCCACTACGAAATCTCCAACTGGGCGCTCAGCGACAAGCTCAGCCGTCACAACCTCACATACTGGCGCAACGAGCCGTATCTCGGCGTTGGACCAGGCGCTCACTCTTACCTGCAGGGCTGCCGCTTCAGCGCCGTCAGACCACCGCGCGAATACATACGCAGAATGCGGGAAGGGTCCAAAGGCGCAGGCAACAATTCCATGCCTGAAGTGATTTGCTGTGTCCCCGTCGTGGACGAGATTGAACAGATCGACAAGTCTTTGGAAATGGCAGAAACAATGATGATGGGACTCCGCCTCGATGAAGGCATAAGCGTTGAGAAATTCACCGAGCGATTCGGAACGCCGCTCTCGCATATCTATGGTGACACGCTCAGAGAACTAGAGGAACTTGCTCTGATCCAAACGCGGGACGGTGCAATCCGGCTCACGCATCGGGGCCGTATGCTCGGCAATGAAGTCTTCAGCCGCTTCTTTTCCTGACATTGTTACACTCACTTTGACCGACCAGATAGCCCGTGCTAAGATGAAACATGCTGAAATATAGATTCTCTTTCGCAGGAGTTGGCTTATGTCAGGTCACTCTAAATGGTCCACGATAAAGCATGCAAAGGCAGTAACCGACGCTCGTAGAGGCAAACTCTTCACAAAGTTGACTCGCGAAATTATCGTTGCGGCGCGTCAGGGAGGTGGCGACCCTAGTATGAACATCCGGCTTCGGATGGCAATACAGAAGGCGAAAGACGCCAACATGCCGAACGACAACATCGACCGTGCCGTAAAGCGGGGAACGGGCGAGGGCAGCGAGCAGGACCAGATGGTAGAGTCCACCTACGAAGGCTACGGTCCCGGCGGCGTGGCGATAATGCTGCAAACTCTGACCGACAATCGCAATCGAACCGTCTCCGCCATTCGCTCTACCCTCACCAAAGCAGGCGGGAATTTGGCACAATCCGGAGCCGTGGCGTGGCAGTTCGAGCCTAAGGGTATAGTTGTAGTGGACGCAGAGCCTGACGATGCGGAGGAGTTCGCGCTGGTTGCGATTGATGCGGGCGCCGATGATTTCGAGACATTCGATTCTACGCTGCAGATTTTTTCACCCGTAGAGCGGCTCGAAGCCATACGGCAGACTCTTACCGACACGGAGGCGTCCATCGTCTCTTCTGAGCTGTCGATGATCCCGAACAGCACCATAACGTTGGACACAAGGGCAGCAACGCAGACCTTGCGCCTGCTTGACCAGCTAGAAGAACTGGACGACGTGCAAAAGGTCTATTCCAACGCCGATTTCCCTGACGAAGTCCTTGAGCAATACCGCGACGAATAGTTCCGTGCGAACACTAGGGGTTGATCCCGGAACGTACAACATGGGCGTAGGTGTTATCGGGTCAGATGATGACAATCTCACGCTCGTTGATGCGGACGTACTGAAGGCGGCTAGGCGCACACCACTTGAGGAGCGGCTTCACATACTGTACACAAAACTGCTGGCATACATCGGTCAGTATAAACCGGATGAAGTCGCAATAGAGGAACCATTTGTGGCGCGTAATGTGCGTTCAGCTATGGCGGTCGGGCAGGCACAAGCTGTAGCGATGATCGCGGCGGCAGCATCAGGTATAAGCGTTAAGTCCTATGCGCCTCGCGAAGTAAAGTCGGCAGTGACGGGATTCGGCGATAGTACCAAGGAACAAGTGCAAGAGATGGTAATCCTCTCACTCGGCCCAAATGCCGACCCAATGCCACTCGACGCCTCTGATGCCCTTGCCGTGGCTATTTGCCATATCAACTCCAGGCGCGCGGAGTCGCTCATCTCAAACGAGCGGTATTAGATTATGTCATCATTGATTTCGTCTGTGAGTGGCGTTCTGGAAGGCACAGGGGCCGATTGGATGGATGTGGCAATCGGCGGAATAACTCTGCGGGTAAACGCTCCGTCCCCTTGTATCGAAGCGATCGGACAGGTTGGCAGTTCCGTTCGACTATTCACATCACTACAAGTCAGAGAGGACAGCCTAAGCCTTTACGGCTTTAACACTCCGGAGGCGCGTCAGACATTCGAGACTCTGATAGGTATTAGCGGAATCGGGCCCCGCGTAGCTCTCAGCATTCTCTCGATCTTCAGACCGGACGCTCTCGCCGCCGCGGTAGAATCCGGTGATGTGAAGAGCTTCATCGCTGTGCCCGGAGTGGGCCGCAAGACAGCCAGTCGAATTCTGCTTGAACTGAAGGGCAAGCTGGAGTTAGACTGGGGTGAATCGAGTGTTCCGACTTTAGATTCCAACGCAGTTGACGCGCTGACCGCCCTGGGTTACACGCCTCTGGAAGCGCGTGAAGCGCTCTCCGTCCTTTCCGAGAACGGCAACGACCTCACCACCGAGGATCAAGTTCGGCTGGCGCTTCAGCAACTGGCAGGTTAACCGCCACAATGGACATCTCACCCTACGACGCATGGGCAGAGATCTACGACTCCGTGTTCTCCTATGTTGTTGACGACATTCCCTTCTATGTCGAAGAATCTACCCTTGCTGGCGGCACGGTGCTGGAATTGGGCTGTGGAACCGGGCGCGTTTCTATTCCAATAGCGCAAGCAGGCGTAAATGTAGTTGGGATTGATTCATCGTCCGCGATGCTCACAAGAGCTAGAGAGAAATCTCGAGAAGCAGGCACTCCAAATCTGAAGCTCTTATGTGCAGACATGCGTAATTTCAACATATCAAGTAAGTTCGACTTGGTAATAATTCCCTTCAGAGGATTACTGTCTCTACTGTCAGTTGATGACGAGATTCGCACCCTGATGAACATCAAGCGCCACCTTGCGCCGGGCAGCAAGCTCATATTCGACATATTCGTGCCTGACCTCAACATGATGGTGCAGGATGGAGATGTTCCCTACCACTTCCGCGACGTAATCGACAGGGAGACAGGCAAGCATCTAATCATTTGGAACCAGGCAAACTATGATGCCTTCAGCCAAGTCATGAGTATTCGCACCACTATCGAACAACTCGACGATTCGGGGCGCGTGTCGAGTAAGATGTATCGTGACTTTGCGCTACGGTACATCTTTCGATGGGAAATGCACCATCTGCTTGGCATTTGCGGATATGACGTGCGTGCGCTATACGGCGACTATGAGCGCGGTCAATTCCGCGAGAACAGCACGGAAATGGTATGGGTGGCGTCCCCGCAAGGGTGATTCCACTGCGCCGCGAACCGCCAACGGTTTTCTATAGACAAACCATCGTTAGATTTCGTAGAGCTACGAGCTATCCAATAAAGCCTCAGTGCGTTATATTCATAGCATAGCCACAGACACCTCGACGGGCTTAGACTGATAACCGTGAAGCATCAAAGCGGCACTTAGATTGCGCAGGTTTTGTATGACACTTCAATTCGGACGGGTTACGCTTCTATATTTTATCGTAGTATTCGCGGTAGCGCTCATATCTTGCACGGGGGCGCCGGCGGCTCCAACAAGCCAGAATGATGCTCTCTCCATAACTAATGGCGTCGCCGACACGGAGAGTATGCCGGCAGTTAATGCTTCTTGGCAGGTGCCGCCCGACATCGATTACTCCAGGCAGAATCTTGCCAATTCCGGCCCTAATCCAAATGCCGAGCTGTCCTTTCCTTCTTCTTCCGAAATCAACGCAGACGAAATAGTGGCGGCTTACGAGAGTGTCATAGGCGATGTCCACGAGAATGTTCTGCCTTCGGTCGTAAGCATCTTCGTGCTCAACCGTGCCCAAGTTTCGGGCTCGATTCCGGGTTTCATTTACCCATTTCCATTCGGGCAGAGGGCACCACAAGGCGGCGAATCTCAACAGGAATTCTACTACAGAAATGGGCAAGGCTCAGGTTTCGTATGGGACACACAAGGGCACATAGTCACAAACCACCACGTGGTAGTCGATGCAGAACGAATAAATGTTCAATTCTCGGACGGTAGCGCTTATGCAGCAGAAGTAGTAGGGTTGGACCAAGATTCGGACTTGGCAGTAATTAAAGTCGAAAGGAATCCCGAAGAGCTTACGCCGGTAACTCTGGGTGATAGCAACGAGATACGAGTGGGGCAGCTCGCAATCACAATTGGTAATCCGTTCGGCCAGGAGTTCACGACCACGACCGGTATCGTAAGTGCCATCGGGCGGACGATCCGTGCCGGCGACTCTCACTTTTCATTGCCTAAAGTAATTCAGACGGATGCTCCCATGAATCCCGGGAACTCCGGCGGCCCACTGCTCGACCGACAGGGACAAGTTATCGGGGTTGACGCTCAGATTATCACGCGCTCCGGCTCCAATACCGGGATCGGATTCGCCATACCCGTCAACATCGCAAAGCAAGTCGTTCCCGCCCTCATAAGCAAAGGCTCGTTCACATACTCATGGTTAGGGATTCAAGGCACTAGAATAACACCTGAGGTCGTGGACTTGATGCGCGCTCCGAAGGGCACACGCGGCGCGCAAGTAATTGCGGTCTCAGAGAATGGACCGGCTCATGTTGGCGGCTTGATAGGAAGCACTAAAGCCAAGCGGACGTCGCGAGGCAACATCAGGTACGGCGGCGACGTAATAACGGCAATTGACGGCAAGCCAGTACTTGGAATGACCGACCTGATCGTTTACCTTCTGGAGAATACGAGGCCAGGTGACACTGTGGCGATGAAAGTTGTGCGAGAAGGAGGAGAAATCGCGGAAATCAAGGTGACTCTGGATGCCCGTCCGTAGCTCTGAATCAAGCGCGCTCCAATGCCAATTCTCTGCCAATTCTCTTGCGCTACTTCCGCAGCAACGACAAAGCCTATGGTAAGTGATGCGATCTGATAGTGTTATGGTATGCAACAATGAAGACAGCAATAATACTAACTCTGCTACTCGGACTCGCTGCTGCATTAGCGGCGCAAATTGGCTGTGGAACCGCCCCAGCCGCACAAGCCGATAAGACCGCATCGGTGGCTCGGGCTGAAAAGGAGGTAGGCTACAAGAAAGGGATGCACATTCCGGAATTCGGGATGAGCTTGCTTGACGGCACAAGGGTTACTTCGGCAAAGCTCGTTGAAGAAGGCAAGCCGACTTTCATCTATTTCCACGCCACCTGGTGAGGAACCTGCCGCGTCGAGTTGCGGCGCATCAAGGAAGAGATTGGTAGCAGATACAATGACCGGGTAACCTTTTACATAGTTGGCACCGATCCATCCGAGAGCATCGACATACTCGAAGCGGATAGAAAACGCGAAGGATTACCTTGGCTCACCGCTTACGCGGATGAAGGCATGTTGGAGAAACTGCAAATCTACACTCAACCATCGAAGGTGGCGCTCAGCGGAAATGGAATAATCACCCACCGATACGGATTCGGCAAAGGAGACTTCGAGAGTTGGAGCGACCTTTTCGATGACATCGGCGCCAATTAGAGGCATTTCTCGCTTTTCGTCGTTATGGAGCGCGGATCAGTGAGTGATTATTGATGGCAGCAAGGACTTACTTTCGCTGCTTCGCTGCGACGACGATCAGGCAGTTACGCCCCCTCCTTGCCCTGGTACACAATGGTGTCAGGCTTGAACACCGCCCAAGCAAACCAGAAATGACTGCCATGCACAACGGGAGTAAGGCTCTTGCCGGTAAGGGGACCTTCAACCGCGTTGCCTAGAATATCCCAGGTGCTCTCTGTCTGCTCATCTACAATTTTCCCGTCATTCACACTGAAAGACAGCTTCTGATCGTCAAGATGAGAGTCGAACACCCCCGCGGCGCCGACATCACGAGACTCGGCAATTGAGCTTCCGTCTAGCGCCGATGTCGTACCGAACTTGTGGAAAACAACGATACTGCGTTCTCCTAAATCATAGTTGATCGCTCCCTCGTCCTGCAGAATCGTCAATGGGAATGCCACATCCACATCGCCCAAGGTTACGGCTATGACGCGCTCGACAGGGAGTAGTCTTCCGTCGAGATCGCCTCTGAACAGGAACGGATTACCATCCGCTGTGTCATAGCCGGCATAAGGATTGCGGCCGTACTGCCGGGCGTATCCGGTGTCTCGCGACAACACCTTACCTTGAGGATGCGCCTCTGCAAAGTCCGCGAACGACACGATCGATGCGGGCAGATGTTCCAATGTTCTCCCGGCATACTTCCCCACAATCCCCTCTCCTGTAAACTGCTGCCACCAGGAATGCGACTGACGATCGTACATAATCAGATCGGAGTTGCGAAGATTTCCTGATACTCCAAATTCGAGCAAGTCGCCATCCAAGCGCCTGTCAAAAGCGATCGCCGAATTGCACAGCGGGCAGAACGTAACTGCGATTGGCACATCGCCGACGTCGTCGTTGACTATCTCGTGCCATGTGAGAATCTGAAGTGGATAGGCTCGGGAATCGCCATTGACTTGCAGGGCGACCACCGGCTCGACATCCTTGAGCCACACCGATGCTTCGGACGGCGCAATGAATTTCGGCTCGTCGATCGACGGGATATTGTCGCGCGGAATCACGAACTTTATCTGGCTATAGGGCACAGTATGCAATCGAAAGTCAGTATCCCATCCGCTAGTGCTGAGTCGCGCGGCACTCAACGCCCTCTCATAGTCTGGATCAGGCTCTATCCCGTTTTCCCCGTCACCATTTGCTTCCAGCGTAGAGGTGGCAATAGGCGTTTCGACTGCAATGGAATTGGTGTCCGTCGGCATCTTTGCCAGCACAGTGGTCGCCACTTCCGCAGGAGTCGGAATGTCTGTTGACATAGATGGTTTCCCTGCGCCTGGAACGGGTGTAGGCGATACGGACGATGCAGTAGGAGGAATGCCGGACGACTGTATTGCTGTGGACTTTGGCGCCCTGTTCTGTTCCTGCACGACATACGGTTCCTCCGACGTGCTGCCGCACGCTCCCAGTAATCCTGCAACGAGAAGTAACGCGATAATCGACAAGGTAACCAACTTTGTAGTTGTAAGTCTGTTCCGCAAATGATTCTCCATTCCTTCGTTGGATCTCTCCCGCTACAAGTTTCTGTACCGAGAGACAACAGGATGTCTTGGATATATGAACCGGCATGACGCCAAGGCAACACCATTTTCATTTTAGATGCTCGTTTCCGGTATAGGATGCCTACGTTTAGACAAGCTGCTATCAGGGTTCCTTAAGAGCTGAATAACAGGTTAGAGGCGATTCGCCGGCAAGAGAGGTGCAAGCTTCGGAGCCTCTAACCTTCAAGCCGCCAGCGAAGCGCAGGCTCGAAGAGACAGGACACGAAAGATAGGTAGAACAGCCAATATGTGTGTATATGGTTGCCGCCATCAAGTTGTTAGAGTCTCGGCTTAGATATCCCTAGTCTGTCGCATTCACCCAGATTTCCGCGGATGTAGTCGATACGCCGGACAAGCTCATCTACTCAAGTTCAAAGAGAGCGGGTACGAACTTGCACAGCGCAAGATCGCAGGCACCGTCAAATATGACAATACTCGTACTTTCCTGGTGACTCGCGATTAAGTCTTCCTTACGCTGTGCCCACCGAATTGATTTCGCATTGCCGCCAGCAATTTTGCGCCAAAGGGAGATTCCTGCCTAGAGCGAAAGCGCGCTTGCAAGGACGCCGCTATAACCGGCGTGGGAACCGCAAGGTCGATAGACTCCTCAAGCGTCCATCGGCCTTCGCCTGAATCTTCGACATAGGCTTGGATTCCTTCGAGTTCACCGTCCTCATCGAGGGCGGCTGCCGTCAGATCGAGTAACCATGATCGAATTACGCTGCCATATCGCCAGATATGGGCGATCTGCGCCATGTCCAAGCCCAAGTCTTGCTTGGCGTTCATCAGCTCGAATCCTTCGGCGAACGCCTGCATCATGCCGTATTCAATGCCATTATGCACCATTTTGACAAAGTGTCCTGCGCCCGAAGGGCCCACGTGGCCGTAACCTATGCTCTCACCTGGCGCAAGAGTGCGGAATACAGGTTCAAGCCGTGAGTAGGCATCAGCATCGCCTCCAACCATAAGGCTATATCCCTCAGTCAGGCCCCAGACACCTCCGCTTGTGCCTGCGTCCAGCATTGTGATGCCATCCTCCAACAAAGTGATGGCACGACGAATGGTGTCCCTGTAGTTGGAATTGCCGCCGTCGATTATTATGTCTCCCTCCGACAGTGCATCAGAGAGCGCATTTACTGTAGTATCCGTGATCTCCCCGGCCGGAACCATAATCCAGACCGCGCGGGGAGGCGTCAGAACAGACACAAGCTCTTCGATGGAGTTTGCACCGGTAGCGCCAGCGTTCACGGCTGCACGACGTGCTTCAACGTCCGGGTCGAATGCAACTACGGTATGCCCATCATTCAGCAGACGCTGGGTCATATTGCCGCCCATTCGACCGAGACCAACCATTCCTAATTCCAACACGCCACCTCCATAGTCCATCTCTATTCCGAATGTCGGATGATTTCGCCTGTCATCTCGTCTAGCATCCGTACAGCGTCATCTCCAAGATCGACGCGAGCAACGCGGCGGCCCAAGGCGGTTAGCTCGTCCAGATCACCTTTTGCTTGTGCCGCTGCGAGAACACGAAAAGTGAATGCCTCGCCCGGTATTCTAACATCGGCATCTCCCAACTGAGTCAACTGGAAAAACAGACCGGACTCCGTTCCTCCTTTGTGTAATTGACCGGTGGAGTGCAGGTATCGAGGGCCATAGCCAAATGTAGTCGCAATGCCGAATTCGCGATTCACTCGACTGCGCAAGCGCGCGACCGCGTCCTGAAATTCCTGAGTTGGCTGGACGTACGCAGTGATGGCAAGGTAGTCGCCCTGCTTCGACTGTGCAATCAATTGGGGAAGAGAGCTGATAGGCGGGAGCGGCGGTACAATCTCCGTTCGATAGTAGTCGGTGAGTAGTCGTGTGGTGTTGTCCTTAGCGCGTTGAACGTCAGGCTGGTCGAAAGGATGAATACCCAATATATTGCCGGCAACAGCGGTTGCGAACTCCCACCTGAAGAACTCCGCTCCCACATCGTATTCGTCTGAGAGGCGCAATCTGATCGTTGGAATGCCTGCGCCTTCGATAAGATTGATGTAGCCGTCCAGCTCATCCGTAGTATCGCCGTCAAGCCTCACATATACTACCGTCCTGTCGCTTCCAAGGTTATCAGGGTCGCACGGCGGCTCGCCCACAATCGGGATAATGCCCTTGCCCTCTTTGCCGGTACTCTCAGCCAATAGCTGCTCGACCCAGAGTGCAAATCCCCACAATGACTCAGTTGTAATTATCGTGAGCTTGTCACGACCTCGCAACGCGAGTGAAGCGATTGAAGCTCCCAGCCAAGCGCCGGGATTATCTCCGGACGGCGCCGCTTTTTTGCAGGCTAGACTCATCGCCTCCACGCGAGCGAGCAATGTATCAATCTCGACTCCGGTCAGAGCCGCAGGCACCATACCGAAGAGGGATTGGACCGAGTAACGACCTCCAATGTTCGCCAGGTTCAAAAAGACTCGTCGGAAGCCATCCTCATGCGCCAAATCTTCAAGCGCGGTTCCACGGTCGCATATCGCAACGAAGTGATTGCCCGCCTTATCAGATCCGGTAACTTGTTCGACGAGCCTCCTGAAAAACTTGTACAGCGTATTCGACTCGACGGTCGCCCCGGACTTGGACGCAACGATAAACAGCGTTTTGTAACAGTCCACTTCGCGGACGACGGAGTCAATAGCATCCGGGACAGTAGTGTCCAGCGCAATAAGTTTCGGGTATCCTTTCGAGCTGCCGAAAAGACTGTGTATCGCAAGAGCTCCGAGGCTGCTGCCCCCCATCCCAAGCAAGACAATGTGCCGGTATCCTTCGTCCCTGACCGTGGCCGCGAATGCCTTTATTTCAGCGATACCCTCGCGCATGTCGCCCGCAACCGTGAGCCAGCCGAGCCTATCGCTAATCTCCGTTGGATCCGGCTTCCAGACAGTGTGGTCCAGTTCCCAGATTCTTCTCGGAACTTCGTTGCAGTCGAGGTCGGCAAGGGCATCTTTTACGGAATTTTCATACTGGTCGAGCAAAGCTTTCCTCTCTCACAGTAATATACAGGGTAATATACAAAGGCGCCTGCACCAATAGACGAATCATATTTTTCCGCGCCAGCTGCCCACTTTGCCTATACATTATGCCGATATGCATGCATGCCGATATGCGCGCGCGGATGACAGGACGCGTGGCCCAGACTATTTTTACGCCACTTACGCCAGCACGCTTGAGCGCTTTTCCCTTTTGCCACTTGAAGCACAAGCAAGTATAATCTGACGCAATGTTAAGATTAAACCCTACCCCTCTCACACTGAGCGACCGTTGGCATTAGGCATCCCTAGCCGACAAGGAAGTGCCAAGCCCGATCGCGAGCGACCCTCCAACAGGAAGAGCCTGCGACCTTGGTCGGCGCTCGCATTCCGCGACTACCGCACACTTTGGCTGTCGGGTGTCGCCCAGATGGTTACTATGCAGATGCGGACGCTTGTAAGCGCCGTATGGCTGTACGATGCCACGGGTTCAGGATGGCAACTCGGGCTGCTCGGCGGCGTGCAACTCCTGGTGCAGCTACCCGCAATCCTGTACGGCGGCGCGCTTGCCGACCAGATAGACCGCAAGAAACTAATGGCGTACACGCAGCTTGTCAGCGTTGTACTTATCGGCGCAATGACTGTGCTGGCGGCGAGAGACAGCCTGCTCCCCTGGCATATCTACACCGCTACCGCCATCCTAAGCGTGTCCAGCACTCTCGGCAACCCGTCGCGCTCTGCTCTTACGGCGAATGTCGTGCCACGCTCACACCTGATGCACGCCGTCGCGCTGAACACCGCGACATTCCAGATTGGGGCGGTCGCAGCGCCGCTTGCCTTTTCCGGCGCAGTCGAGCTTTTCAATGAAAACTACGCCTATATATTCGGCATTACCACACTCATCGCGCTGCCAAGTGTGGTAATGCCACTGCTGATTAGAACTTCGGGCGTGCCGATTAACCGTCAGCAAGATGGTTCTGTAATAAGACGCATTATCGACGGCTTCCTGTATGTCAAAGGGCACCCGATACTACCCGGATTGTACATAATGGACATTGGGGTAACCATCGTGAGCCACTACCGCCAGATACTGCCGCTCTTCGCGGACAGGCTGTTCAAGGGCGGCGCGGCTACTGTGGGCATATTGAACGCCGCGAACTCGGCGGGCGGCATACTCGGAACTTTCTCCGTACTGTTCCTCACACGCTTCCGGCGCAAAGGCATGATGGTCGTGTTCGCCACGTTGATTTACGCCACGTTGCTTATCGCGCTTGGCTTCACGACCGCACTGTGGCTGGGCGTCATCATACTCGCCGGGCTGGGTGCGTCGGACGCAGTGGGCATGGCGACACGCCAAACGACCGTGCAGCTCACCACATCGGACAATATGCGCGGCCGCGCCGTCAGTTTTTCGTCGGTGTCTGCCATGACCGCAAACAACCTTGGAACATTTGAAGTGGGTCTAATGTCGGATCTAATCGGCGCCGACAAGACTCTTATTTTAGGCGGCACAATCGGCATCGTCGTCGTGCTAGTCGTCTGGGCAACCGTGCGAGGAATCAGAGACTATCGCTATCCGGAGGATTGACTCTCTCTTGCAACGGTGAGTCTGGTATAGTGTGAAATAGAGAAGAGTTCTGGAATCGTGAGAACGATGAGGTGGCAGAAATGACGACTCACGGATACACCAACCCCGACATTCTGGTTGAAGGAGACTGGTTAGAGGAAGTAATTGACGATTCCAATATACGCATTGTCGATTGCGACCCTTACGACGCCTATGGGCGCGCTCATATCAGAAATGCCATAGGGATCCCGGTTCACCATTACATCAAGGAGCCTGGCTACGACGACTCCCCCCGTGGCTATCCGCTAGTTGCTCCGCCCGACACGATGAAGGAAGTAATGGAGCGTATGGGCATCGGCGACGACAATCTCGTAGTTGCCTATGACAGCAACGGCGCTCTCTGGTCAACACGACTGTGGTGGGTGCTCAACTATTACGGACACACGAATGTGAAAGTGCTCAACGGCGGCTGGAAGAAGTGGTATGACGAGGGCCGGCCAACGTCAATAGACATTCCGACCCCCGAAGACGTCACATTTACACCTAAAGCGGACTCCAGCCTTGTATGCACATTAGGCTATGGAGTGTCCAATGTCGGCAATGAAGATGTGGTCTTCCTTGACGTACGCTCTGACGGCGAGTGGGACGGCAGCAACTCACGGGGCAATACCCGATCCGGGCGCATACCGGGCGCGGTTCATCTGGAATGGCTAAACTTCATAACCGACGACAAACATCAGACCATCAAGTCCGCCGATGAACTCCGGGCGATGCTCGAAGAAGTTGGGGCAACTCCTGACAAGGAAATCGTAACTTATTGACAGGGTGGTATCCGTGCGGCGCACGGAGTTTTCGTACTGAAGCTGCTCGGCTATGAGCGCGCGCGAAACTATGATGGGTCAATGGGAGAGTGGGCAAACCGCGAAGATACACCTCTCATTGCATAAGTTCATACAAAGATTAAATCTGCAAAATCTCCCAATAGAATCAACAGCGTTTCCCTTGCCGAGAGGGAAACGCTGTCTGCTCAATTAGCGCAAACCTTGCTTAGCAAATTCCCGGACTTTCCGATGACCAAAGCATCTACCGAGACATTCCTGACTGCGGACTGCACCGCTGAAATCGAACGCATCCTTGAAGAGCGAGTTATGGTACTGGACGGCGCCTGGGGCGTGATGCTTCAACGCATGCCGTTATCCGAGGAGGATTACAGAGGCAACCTCTTCGCCGACCATCAACACGACATCAAAGGCTGCATAGACGTACTTTGCCTTACGAGGCCGGACATCGTACTAGACGTCCAGCGGCAGTACCTGGATGCCGGTGCAGACATCTTGACGACCAACACTTTCACGGCGACGCAGTTCGGATTGTCCGAGTTTGGCATTGAAAGCTACGCCTATGAAATAAATCGCGCAGCTGCGAAGTTGGCTAGAATAACCGCCGATGAATACACAGAGCGTCAGCCGGAAAAACCAAGGTTCGTTGCAGGCAGCATAGGTCCGACCAATAAGACGCTGTCGCTTTCGCCTGACGTTAACGACCCTGGGTATCGGGACGTAAGTTTTGATGAGTTGGTTGATGCTTATTCGGATGCTGCGCGTGGTCTTCTTTCAGGAGGCGTTCACATCCTGCTTGTGGAAACAGTCTTCGACACTCTCAATGCGAAGGCGGCGCTCTATGCCATTGATGCCGTCTTCGAAGAGATTGGCACCCGAGTTCCGGTGATGGTCTCTTTCACTGCCGTTGATTTGAGTGGACGCAACCTTTCCGGACAGACCGCAGAAGCATTCTGTGCCTCCGTGTCTCACATTCCTTTGTTAAGCGTCGGTATCAACTGCTCCCTGGGCAGCGACCAGATTAGACCCTTCCTCGCATCCATTGCCGGCACCGCAACTCAGTTCGTTTCTTGCCATCCTAACGCAGGCCTCCCGGACGAATTCGGAGAATACAACGAGTCCTCCGCGCACATGTCCGCAAACTTGCGAGAGTTCGCAAAGAGTGGGCTTGCGAATATAGTAGGAAGTTGCTGCGGTTCGACACCGGGGCATACGAAGGCGATAGCCGATGCCGTGGAAGGTATTATCCCGCGCCAGCGTCTAGCAGCAGGTGCAAACACCGTCCTCAGTGGGCTTGAGGCTCTCGAATTACGTCCGGATTCCAATTTCACAAACATCGGCGAACGAGCCAACGTTACCGGCTCCGCGCGATTCAGGCGACTCATACGTCGTGGCAAATATGAAGAAGCCATATCCGTAGCTCGTGAGCAGGTAGAAAATGGCGCGCAGATTCTCGACATCAACATGGACGAAGGCCTCTTGGACTCCGAAGCCGCAATGGAGCGCTACCTCAAGTTGATTGCTGGCGAACCCGATATTTCGCGGCTGCCTATCATGATTGACAGTTCCAGATTCGGAGTCATTGAAGCTGGCTTGAAGTGCCTTCAGGGAAAAGGAATAGTCAACTCTATCTCGCTCAAGGAAGGCAAGGACGAGTTCGTCAGGCAGGCGCGCATCGTGAAACGATATGGCGCGGCAGTTGTCGTGATGGCATTCGATGAGGAAGGACAAGCGGACACGCTGCAACGCAAAATCTCCATTTGCACACGCTCGTATAACATCCTCACGGAGGATGTTGGATTCCCTCCTCAAGACATTATTTTTGACCCCAATATCTTTGCCATTGCCACCGGAATTGAGGAACACAGCGACTACGCTGTGGCATTCATCGAAGCGACTAGAGAATTGAAGCGTCTGTTCCCGCTGTGTCATGTAAGCGGTGGCGTAAGCAATGTATCCTTCTCATTTAGGGGAAATGAACGAGTCAGAGAAGCGCTCCATTCGGTCTTCCTGTATCACGCAATTCAAGCAGGCATGGACATGGGGATAGTGAATGCCGGTCAATTGGCAGTCTATGACGATGTAGATGATGACCTGCTCACAGCGTCGGAGGATGTAATACTCAACAGGAGGGCTGATGCTACGGACCGACTGCTAACGCTGGCTGAAAGCGTTGAAAAGGGCGGGCGCAGTAATGTTCAAGGAAACTCATCGGAGGATAGCGGAAAGTGGCGCACCCTCTCCGTTGAGGAGCGAATCCGTCACGCTCTGGTCGCCGGAATCGACTCGCACATCGAGAGTGATGTCGAAGAAGCGCGCTTGAAGTCGGACCGTGCGCTCGAAGTCATCGAAGGGCCTCTGATGGAAGGAATGAACACGGTAGGCGACCTGTTCGGATCTGGACGGATGTTTTTGCCACAGGTGGTCAAGAGCGCTCGCGTTATGAAAAAGGCTGTAGCGGTACTTGTTCCACATATAGACGCAGAGAATGAGAACGGTGAACTCTTCCGGTCCAATGGCAAGATTGTCATCGCCACCGTCAAGGGAGACGTTCACGACATCGGCAAGAACATCGTTGGTGTGGTTCTTGGCTGCAATAACTATGAAGTAATTGATTTGGGTGTAATGACACCCTTCCAGCAAATTCTTGATGTCGCAAAGGACGCGAACGCGGATGTCATCGGTTTGAGCGGACTGATAACACCGTCGTTGGATGAGATGATCACAGTCGCCAGCGAAATGTCCCGCCAGGGATTCGACATTCCCCTGCTCATAGGAGGGGCTGCTACTTCTCCGGCGCATACAGCCGTCAGAATCGCGCCCGAATATCAACATGGCGTCATACATGTAAGAGACGCATCGCGCTCGGTGACGACCATGAACGCCTTAGTTGGCGAAGACACAAGCCGAGAGTTCATAGCACAGACTAAAGAACGCTATGACAAGGTGCGTGCCGACCGAGCTTCACGCGATGCTCAGGCTCAACTGCTTTCATTGAGTGACGCGCGTTTGCGGCAACAGAATTTTGACTGGCAATCCACAGTTGAGCCTCCTCCGACGTTCACTGGGCTAAAGGTGTTGGAAGACTACCCGCTAACCGAGCTAAGAGATTACATCAGCTGGACACCGTTCTTCGGCGCCTGGGAGCTACGCGGGGCGTATCCGGCAATTTTCCAAAGCCCAATCTATGGTGAACAAGCTAAAAGCCTCTTCAACGATGCTCAGTCTCTTTTGCAAGAAATGATTGATCGCAAAGTCCTGGAGGCGAGAGCAGTAATAGGCTTCTTTCCCGCAAATTCAGTTGGCGACGATGTTGAGCTATACGGAGACGATAGGCGAAACGAGACTGTAGCCACTTTCCATTTCTTGCGGCAGCAGTGGGACAAGTCGCGTCAGCGGGCCAATTTGCCGGTGGAAGACTATTGCCTTGCGGACTTTATCGCGCCAAAGGAGTCCGGCATTGCAGACTACATCGGCGCATTTGTAGTTACTGCGGGAATCGGTTCCGAAGAATATGCAGCTTCTTTAGAAGCCAAGAACGACGACTACAATGCCATAATGTCCAGGGCTATCGCCGACAGGTTGGCAGAGGCATTCAGCGAGCGACTGCACGAGCGCGTTCGGAAAGAGTTCTGGGGATACGCGCCGCACGAAAACTTCGACAGTTACAGTCTGTTGAAGGAAGAATATCGGGGTATTAGACCGGCCTTCGGATATCCGGCATGTCCGGACCACACCGAGAACGAGACACTCTGGAAGCTTCTCGACGCCGAAAATCTCATTGGAACGCGGCTCACGGAGAATTACGCTATCTTGCCTACGGCGTCAACGGCAGGATTATACTTTTCGCACCCGGGATCTCGCTATTTCGGAGTAGGACGCATTGGTCGCGACCAGATAGAGAACTATGCTCTCAGAAAGGGAATGTCAGTCTCAGAGATTTCACGCTGGCTGTCTCCTAACATTGTGAATTGATATGCTCGAATTGCCGTAGCCCCCGAACAGTTTGGACGATTGCAGGCAGACTTCACATTGGAAGATTTGTCGCAATTCTCTGACTGCTACTTACAGAGGCTTCCACCGTGAGAGTGAATTTCATGCCGTCCGGGTCGCTGCACTCATTTTCGTCATCGCACGCGATTACTGCTATGGTAGTTGTGCCAGACTCAGAGCCATGCAGCATCAGGACTCCGGTATTGGTAATGCTACTTCCGGCTGCCACCGCAGGATTACCAATTATGTATTTGTAATCGACAATGGACTCGCCATCAGGGTCACTGAAAGCACTGGAAATGTCCATCGTAAACGATTCCCCTACTTTTAGGCTGCGACTAAACACTCCTCCTACGACTTCAGGTCTTCGATTCACAAGTCTATCCGAGTCTGTAACCACCAAGACGAAGGATAAGTCCGAAAAGTTGCTGCAACCAAGGCGACTGCAAGCCCTTGCCGAAACCCAGCTTTTGCCCACCGCAGATCCGCGAAGTGTTAAGACCCCACCCCTGGATATTTCGCTATCCACCGCCACTTCTCGGTCTTTAGCCAGAAAGTCGTACCGAATTATTCGGTACCGTGATGGAGAGTCGAAAGCATGAGCAATCGGCACTCTAATCGAGTCCCCCAGTTCAACCGTTTGATCGGATACAAAGCCCACAACGCGCGGAAGATCCGGAATAGGTTCGGTAACCTCCAAATTAAAGGTCAGATCGGATACTTCACTCGTGGAGTTACCATCACTGGCATTTACGGTAATTCTGGTAGTGCCAACAGCTACTCCCTTGATGTTCAGAATGCCCTTCTGGGAATCGATAGTGCCATCTGCGACACCATCTTCAGTCTGTGAGAAACGATACTCCTGGATTTGGTCGCCATCAGGATCGTCAAAATAGGACGATGTGTCCAGCTGAATTACCTCGCCTACTAAAACAGATTGAGCGCCAACACTTCCTGTCACTACCGGAGGGCTATTAGGCGGAGCAATAATTTCGAGGCCGAAGCGCAGTTCAGAGGTATCACTTCCACAGATTTCAAAATCGCAAGCACTCATTGAGACTGTAGTTGACCCAATTCGTAATCCTGTAAATCTCAGAATGCCTCTGGCGGCATTCACTGTCACTCTTGCCAGCCCATCATCCTGTAGTTTGACTTCATAGTTCACAATGGGGTCGCCTTCAAAATCCCTGAATGCGGAACGCACAGAGACGGATTGGGATTTTCCCACAGTTACTTGCAGATCTTCAATGTCATTTACTACCTGAGGAGGATGATTTGGGGGAGGCTGGACGGTCAGGCGGAAGGTCAGTTCTTCCGGTGCCGAACAGCCAGAGTGGTCGCACGCTTTGAGAGCGACCGTAGATGAACCTATCTGCAATCCCGTAAGTGTAAGGCTTCCCTCTGACGGATCAGCCGTTCCATTTGCGACTGTAGTGTTGCTAAAAATGACCACGTACCGCTCCAATTGGTCGCCGTCCGCGTCAGAAAATACGGGAGCGATATTCAAGAAAATCGATTCGTCAACCGTTACTGTCTGATCTCCGATATTTCCGACAATCTGTGGGGAACGGTTCTGATGGCGAGTTGGCATTTCCCTTTTCAATACCGTTGAATCTGCTGATTCTGTGCCGTCGGAAATCGCCGAAATCGGTTCATGAACCGACGGCAACTCCGACGTAGGTGTTTCAACGGGAGGCTGACGCACAGGCACAACATCGGACACTTGTTCAAGAGACGACGTTTTCTCGGCAACCGAGGTGAGGGATACGGACACAGGCTCAAGGATGCCCGAATTTCCGGCGGGAGACGACAAAGGGGGACGTTCTTCCTGTATTACCACTGGTTCCGCGCTCACGGCAGAAGATGTTGAATTGTCAGCAAGCGGCATAAGGTCGGACACCCTAATGACATTCACTGAAGTCCCGGCAGATTCGATAACCCAGTCTCCATCGTCCTGTCTCCGGGCGGAAAAGTCATAGTTCTGACCATTGATATTGGCGTTCCGGGCACTGATGACAGCAGTTGCAGTGAAGAATAGAAAGTGCCCTTTGCCCTCGGCATCGACGCGGAACTCGTCGGATGTACCCGGATATGTACAGATGTCTCCTAGCGTCAAAGTCTGACCTATCCAGCAGTTAGCGTTGCTTTGTTCAGTCAAAATCACCGCAGACGCGTAAGAGCTGACTATCGTGGGCGAAATAGGAACGGCAGGTCCGCCATCTGCCGGCGGCGAATCCGTAAGCGTTGATGACTCAAGTGCAAATGATTCTTGCCAACAGGCAGCATTGACGTATATTGCAATGAACGCCAAGTATAAAATAGTAACGCGAATTAGCCCATCCATAGTTAAAAACACTTAATATCAGCAGCATTATTGGCTAAATGCAGATATTATAGACGCTTAACTTCGGAAAATTCAATAAGGATGTGCAGAGAACGGAAGCATTGAATATTGGGCCAATTAGGTCTCCGTCCCGTCAGACAACGAGCATCATAGCCGCGCAACAAACTCAGATAGCGATGCAGAGAACTCTTGGCGCTGCCAACGCCTCACGCTGGATTCGTGGAGTTCGGCTTGGATGCAGCAGGGGTCTGCAGAAATGCGCTCAAGGCTCTTTGCAGGCCATAATAGAGCGGGGTCGAGATTGACAGCTGATGCCAGATCAAAACGCCACTGCTTTAGCCTGCGCAACCTCTCGCGAACGGCTTTCTTTTCTCCTGCTCCGAGCCTAGGACGATCTTTTCTTTTATTACGCGGGCGTCTGAATGGCTTGGCGTTCAACCCTTCCCGTATTGCCTTACGCACACCGGAGGCACGCCTGCCGTAAGCATATCTTCCTATGCCCTTAACTTCTGAAAGGTCACGATCTTGATTGGCGGCGAGTGTCACCATCGTCGCATCGGAGAAAATCTTGAAGGGCGGCCTGTCGCGATTCCGGGCTTCACGCTCTCTGAAACCATGAAGTGAGCGTAGGATCGCCAGCCCCCTGCCGTCCAAGTCTTTGCTTCCCTTCACCGTTAGGAAGGCGGCATTGACATCCGGCGGAACATACTTCACATTCGCGAGGCGTTCGCACTCTTCCCTCACCCACTCAGTCCTGCCAAGCTCGTCAAGTCGTTCGCGTAGCATTGAGGCAATCCGATGTAGATAGCGGACATCCGCAGCGGCGTACTCTTGCAGTTCAGCCGAGATGGGACGAATCGTCCAGTCGGCGCGCTGCAATCGCTTCGACTTGGGGATATCAACACCAAGGCACTCCTTTAGTAGAGAAGCCAGCCCCAGACTTCTGTACCCAACGAATGCGGCTGCGATGCTCGTGTCAAAGAGCGGAGTGACTTGAAAATGCCAGTCACGGTCCAGGCTTCTTATGTCATGAGAAGCAGCATGAAATATCTTCTCCACTGAGGAAGATGCCATTAGCTCGCCAAGTGGAGCAATGTTCTTAAGGGCAAGTGGGTCTATGAGGAATATATCGCCGCCCGTCGCAAGTTGCACAAGGCAAACCCGTTCAGGGTACCGATGGAAGCCGTTAGACTCAACATCCAACGCGACATGAGACTCACTCAATGCGGACGCTACGACTGCCTCCAATTGCGAGGCAGTTGTGACAATCTCGGCGTTGCGGATATTGTGCTGCTTTTGAATCTGGGCTTACATCCCTATAGGAAGGGGTTCGGATGTACTGGCTCCGCAGGTAGGATTTGAACCTACGACCGATCGGTTAACAGCCGATTGCTCTACCACTGAGCTACTGCGGAGCGTTCCTGTGCGTACCGCAAGTATTCTTTGCGGCGAGGGTACACCAGTTCATATTAACATCAGCGCAACCCACTGGACAAGTATTGCTGAGAGGTAACCAGGGTCTTTCGGTTATTTTGTAGAAGTATTAGACTAGGTCTATGAACACGGAAGGATTGGGAAAGAGCCTGCTTGAAGCGTTTGAGCAAGTACCCGATCCCCGCTCGACGCACGGACGCCGCCATCCATTGAGCGCGATACTGGCGCTCAGCGTATGCGCGATGCTCAGCGGCGCCCGCAGTCTTTACGCCATAGCCCAATGGGGAAGGACGCAGCCTCCGGAGACGCTCAAAGAACTGGGTTTCAGCAGGGATAGGACGCCTGCGGTGTCCACGCTGCACAGCGTGTTTACAAGGATGGACGCCGATGCGTTCGAGTCTGTGCTGGGAGGTTGGATAGAGACCCGAATGGGAGCGGCGGAGGCAGCGATAGCGATAGATGGCAAGTCGTTGAGGGGGATACATGGGGAGGAGTTGCCAGGAGTTCGTCTTGTGGCGGCATACACTCACGAAGGAAGCCTGGTGTTGGGTCAAAAAGGGGGTTGCGGTAGCAATCAGGAAGGTAGGATGCGACCTAATGGCGCTCTCTAACTGCTTGGGCTAACTCCGTCTCAATAA
>JAGGDZ010000530.1 GCA_024648655.1 Chloroflexota bacterium
GCCGATGCGGAAGCGGTTGACATCTGCTGGCGCGCCGGAGAAAGAGCGAAGGTCACGCTCGATGTCGGCGGCAAAGTCGATAGCTGGCATGGGCAGCCGGTGACCGTGAGCGGCACTGTGCGCGCCTTATCGGACGGCGTATTCGCGTGTGAAATGCCCGACAATCACTTCGCTTCATTTTACGGCAGCACCGTCCACATGGGACGATCCGTCTGGCTGCGCGTCGATGGTGTGAATATCCTCTTGACCGAGCGCAAGACGCCGCCGCTGGATCTGGCTCAACTACGTCATATCGGCATCGTGCCGGAGGCGCAGCGCATGATCGTCGTCAAATCCGCCGTCGCCTACCGCGCCGCCTACATGCCCATCGCCTCCGAAGCCATTGAGATGGATACCGCCGGCTTGTGCAGCGCGAATCTCTCCCGCTTTCCCTACCGTCATCTTAAGCGCCCGGTTTATCCGCTGGACTGACGGGGGTCCATCGCTCTAACCCTTTGTCCTGTGGCGAGATACTGCTGATTCGCCTTACATGCTCATTAGCAAGCATCAATAATTATTCGCCTAATCCAGCGTCCCGCGTTATAGTCTCGCGCGGAAGAGGAAGTTCATTTAACTATTCGAATATTATTTGGAACAAAAGCGTATGTCGCGATATCAGCGGTCGTCAGAGTTATTTCAGCGGGCGCAGGCGTCGCTGGCCGGCGGCGTCAGCAGCAACGTGCGCGCCCTGGCGCAGCCCCCGCTTTACTTCCGCAGCGCCTCAGGTACGTGTGTAGTCGACGCTGACGAAAACGTCTACCTCGATTTCACACTCTCACAAGGACCGATGTTTCTGGGTCATAGCCCACCGGCGGTGCTTGATTTCGTCTCGCGAGCGCTGCAGGGCGGTCAACTTTACGGCGCGCAGCACGAACTGGAGATCGAGCTGGCTGAGCAATTCCAGCGCCACGTGCCCTGCGCGGAGCTGGTGCGTTTCTGCAATTCGGGTTCGGAAGCGGTTCACGCAGCGATACGCGCTGCGCGGGCGGCCACCGGACGCGCCAAAATCCTGCGATTCGAGGGGCACTATCACGGCTGGTACGACGAAGCGCTGGTCAGTACCGCGCCATCGCTGGATCAAGCGGGACCCAGCGAAGCGCCAACCCCCGTGCTGGGATCGGGCGGGCAATTGGCGAGCGCCAGCAATCACGTCATCGTTCTGCCCTGGAACAATGCCGAACTGCTGCGGCAAACGTTCGCGCGCCATGGCGGTGAATTAGCCGCTGTCATCATGGAACCGGTCATGTGCAATAACGCTTGCATCCCGCCCGCACCTGGCTTCCTGCAATCATTGCGCGACCTCTGCACAGAATACGGCGTCGTGCTCATCTTTGATGAAGTGATCACTGGCTTTCGCCTGGGTTTGTC